>JBAWGM010000021.1:0-4713 GCA_049592895.1 Thiobacillaceae bacterium
TTCCTCTGGTGAGAGTTCCTCGTCAACTGATCAAAACAGCGGGGGCAAGCGCCAGGCCAATATCAAGGACGCGGGCAAGCAGGGCAACGCCTCACAGAATTCATCCGCCCAGAATTCGGCGGGCAAAAACCTGACCGAAAAAGACCAGCAGGGCAAATCCGCACAAGGCAGGAATGAAGCCAACAGCGGCCAGAAGGCTGGCCAGGACCAGCAACAGTCGGCCGGGCTTAATACGTCCAATCCATCCGGCCACAAAGAGGCTCAGGCGGGTCAGGCAAACGGCGACTCTCGGAACAGCGACGACGCGGCGCAAGCTCGGCGAGATGCCGCGGCTGGTCTGGGTAAATTGCAGCCCGGGCCTGAAACCGCTTCGACCAATCCACCCGTCAGCGAACAGCGACTCGCCCAGGAACAGTGGTTGCGGCGCATCCCGGATGACCCCGGCGGCTTGTTGCGGCGAAAATTCATGATCGAACACATGATCCGGCAGCAAGGGGGGCAACTTTGAAGAAGACATGCCTTGTCTTTATTTCGCTGTTGCTTCTCGATCTGAGCCTGCCCGCCTCGGCAGCAATCAACGCCTGGCTGGACCAGAACCAGGTCGGACCGGGCGAATCGGTTCAGCTAAGCTTGCAGCATGACGGCCGGACCGACAGCCAGCCGGACTTGAGCCCGCTCAATCAGGATTTCGACATACTTGGGCGCAGCACCAGTTCCAGCATCCAGATTGTCAATGGCAAGATGTCGGCGACGTCCCAGCTCACGCTGACCCTGGCGCCGAAACACGGCGGGAAACTGCTTATACCGGCGCTGCAATGGGACGGCCAGTACGCGCCTGCACTCGCGCTGACCGTCAGCGGCAGTGGTGCGGCGACACCGTCCGCAAGCGCACCCGCCGGAAAAGCCGCGCACATTTTTATCACCACAACGCTGGATCAGAAACAGCCCTATGTCCAGGCTGCGGTTACCCTGACGGTGCGCCTTTATGTCGATGAACCCCTGTATCAGGCCAGCCTCGAGCTTCAACCCAGCAACGATGTATTGATCCAGCAACTGGGCCAGGACAGCCAGTCCAGCGTCACGCGCGACGGCCGCAGCTACCAGCTAATCGAGCGCAATTACCTGCTGTTCCCGCAGCGCAGCGGCGAGATCCGGCTAGCCGGGCCGGTGCTGGATGCCCAGGTGCCGGCCGCCAGCAACGTCAACCCGTTCGCTACCGATCCCTTCTTCGGCAACGTGTTCGGCCGCAATCCGTTCGCCGGCATGTTGAACAGCACCCAGCCGGTGCGGATTCGTGGCAACCCGATCGTCCTGAACGTGCGCCCGCGTCCCGCAGGCTGGACCGGCCATGACTGGCTGCCGGCGCAAAAAGTGACACTGGAAGAAACCTGGCAACCTGATCGCGGCGCGATCCACGCTGGCGACCCCATTACCCGGCATCTGCGCCTCAGCGCTGTCGGGCTGACCGCCCCCCAACTGCCCGACCTGAGCGCGCTCATGGCTCTGCCGCAAGGCCTCCGGGCCTATCCTGACCAGCCCAAGTTGAATACGGGCGCGCAGGGCGATGGCATCGTTGGCACCCGGTCCCAGGACATCGCGCTGATTGCCAGCCAGGCCGGCCGCTATGTCATACCTGCCCTGCATCTGTCTTGGTGGGATACCACCAGGAACACCCAAAGAGAAATTGACTTGCCCGCACACACGCTGGATGTTCTTCCCGGCTCGGTGGCCGGCGCCACCGAGACGACACCTCCCGGTCCGACCGCCGTCACTTTAACTCAACCTCTATCTGGGCGACTGCCCGGATCAACTCCGAATCCCATAAATCGGGCAACTCAAGATCACTGGCTCTGGTTCAGCGTCGGTTTGGCTCTGCTCTGGCTCGGCACCGTGCTTGCTTGGTGGTTCACCAGCCGGGCCAATTCGCACCGCCAGACGAGCGGTGGCGGCCAGCCGGTAGCAGCACCTGCGGCGACAGCCCGCCAGGCTGAAGCCCGCGCAGCCTTCCGGCAGGCATGCCGGGAAAACAACCCGCAGACGGCGCGCCGCCACCTGCTCGACTGGGCACGCGCAGTCTGGCCCTCAGACCCACCCATCGGACTCATGGCGCTGGCGCAACGACTGGATGATACCGACCTGAAACGATCACTAAGCCAGCTCGACCGTGCGTGTTATGCCGGTGGCGAATGGCAGGGTGAACCGTTGCTGAAAGAACTGAAAACGCTATCGAACCGGCAAAGGTCAGGTGCCACGTCCGCACCGGGACTGGCCGGTTTATATCAATAACTCTCAGCACATGGCCAAGGCGCGAATTCTTCCATCTTCGATTTGATCCAAACGATGCGCACTTCCTGGAGTTGCAAACGATCGGGTGAACAGCCTGTTGTCGGTAGGTACCCAGATGCTCGCGCAAATCGCCTGACCGATGGGTACGATTCGAAAGTGGCGCTTAGCTATGTGTCCTGGAACCGCCGGGCTATTACGATTCGGTGGATCGGGGTCGCCTTGTACGTGGCCGGAGGTGCGTTGCGGACTGGGCGCCTGGAAGGGACTTTATCGCCGGCAACGCGTCTCACGGTGCCACCACGTGCCGTGCGTGGCGCACCAGCAGCGGCAGCGCCATGCGATTGATAAGGCCGGGCAGGTTCAGCGGCTTGAGCAGCATTTTGACCGTCATTTCGTAAGGATAATCAGCGCGTGCCCAGTGCCCCGCCGTATGCTGAAACCGCTGAAAATCCTGTGGGCTGAATGTCTGATCAGGGTTACGCACTGCAAATGCGTTTTTCACTGCCAGGTAGGCGTCCTCCTGCCCGATTACCCCTAGGCGCTTCCGTAACACTCGCGCCACCTGCCAGCGTGATGGACGCTCAATCTCGCGATAACGCAGGAAGAAACGATAGAAGTACTTGTAGTGCCACACTTCGTCGCTGCGGATATGCCCCACCAGCGTGGCGAGCACCGGCTCCGGACTGATCTGCTGCAGCAGACCGTACATGCCTGAGGTACCGGTTTCCACCACACAGCGTGCAACCATCTCCAGCGCGCGGGTAGGCTCCAGCAGTTCAGGTTTGCAATACGGGCGATAGTCTGCGCAGAATCCATCAAACGCCGTCTGCCAGTCAAATGCGGGCCACACCGTCTCCACATAGCGACGCAGGGCGCGTCCGTGCTGCAACTCCTCCGGTTCCCATCGTTCGCTCAGCCACTGGCCAGCTTCCGGATCGTCGTCCAGGTGACCCAGCAGATTGTGTGTGTACAGATCGGACAGACTTTCGACAAATGATGCCGCAGCAAGCACATAAAACCACGTATCTTCGTTGACGATGCGCTCATGCGCTATGCGGTCAAACGCAATCTGGTCTATTGACCAGGAATGCGGCGCGACGATGGGTATAGGTGTATCCGGGTCTGGCATATTGGGGTCACCTGCTTGTGTTCTTGGTCATGATGGAGTTTGCGCCGCTTCTATTGTCGCACTTCGTCTTGAGTTCCTGGCCATAGGCTTATAGCCTCCTGAAATAGGCGGCCCGAATTCTGCTAGATTAGCTTGCCTTGCGCAACTCATCCAGGTCTGACCAACACCATTGCCAAGAGGAGATTGTCATGATAAAGCACACATCCGTTTCATTGCTCGCCCTGATGCTGGTGGGCGTCGCCCTGCCGAGCCACGCTTCGCCATATGATAATGACAAGACCACAGCGAAAGAGGTTCGCCAAAAGGTGACCGATGCTGCCGAGTCGATCAAGAACTATACGGTCGATAAGCGGGACGAGGCGGCAAGGAAGGCGAAGGCCTCCCTCGACGCGCTGGATGCCCGCATCCATGCCCTGGAGGCGCGTATCGACAAGAAATGGGAAAAGATGGACAAGGCCTCGCGCGAGCAGGCGCGTACCACCCTGCAGGCGCTGCACAAGCAGCGGGTGGAGGCAGCCGAATGGTATGGTGGCTTGAAGTACAGCACCGCCGATGCCTGGGAACACACGAAGAAAGGCTTCTCGGATGCATACAAATCGCTCAGAAGCACCTGGGAGGAGGCTGAGCGTGAGTCCCGGGAAAAGGAGAAAAAGTAGGGCCCCTGGCAAACCGGGACGCGCCGTGCCGGCTGGGTACCGTGACAGGCAAGGCCATGGCGAGAACAACTATCAGGATTTGCAAAAAGTATCGGATATAACGATGCAAGAATAACCAGGAAAACGCGCGGAAGTACGGAACATCACATCCATCACACATCAAAGGAATTCACGCCATGAAAGCAATCCGCATCCTGTTCATTGCCGTAACCGCTATCGCCTGCCTGCCCGCGCCGTCATTTGCCGGCGCCCCCAGCATCCAAGGTAGGTATAAAGCCGCGATTTGCCCGGCGGAGCCACACAAACACCGCCCACCGTTACCGGACTGGTCACCTACACCAAGTATTACCGAAACTTCAATGTCAGCTGGACAAACCCCGGCGGCGAGCGCACCTCCATCGCCTATATCGCGAAATGCCGCCTTACTCCGACTGTCTAGCAGGAAACCCCGATCTACTGGATGACCAACAATCTGGGCGGCAAAGGCGTCAACTATACGGTGCCCGCGAACAAGGGCGCCAAGAATGCGGTTACCGTAAAGAACGGCACCCTCGCATTCCCGGTTGCCGGAGAACCGCCGGTGCTGGCGTTCGCGGCCGACGGCATGACCGCGACGGCGAAAGAGGCGGACGGCAAGATGAT
>JBAWGM010000022.1:0-6119 GCA_049592895.1 Thiobacillaceae bacterium
CGCCATGCAGGTCCTGCAGTGGTCGATCAGTTATCCGGCGCGGCTGCGCCATGCGCTGGTGATCGCGGCGGCTCCCGGCCTGACTGCGCAGAACATCGCGTTCAATGATGTGGCACGCAACGCGATCTTGACCGACCCGGATTTCCACGGCGGAGATTATTACGCCCACCAGACCCGGCCGCGCCGTGGACTTCGCCTGGCCCGCATGCTGGGACACATCACCTATTTGTCCGATGACGTCATGGGCAGCAAGTTTGGCCGGCTGTTGCGCACCGAGGGTTTCCAGTATGGCTTTGATGTGGAGTTCGAAATTGAGTCGTATCTGCGTTATCAGGGGGACAAGTTCGCAGAGAGCTTTGACGCCAACACCTACCTGCTGATGACCAAGGCGCTCGACTACTTCGATCCTACCCATCATGGCCGTCGAGGCACTCTGTCCGATGCACTGAAGCCGGCGCAGGCGGAATTCCTGGTCATTTCCTTCACCACCGACTGGCGTTTTTCTCCCGGTCGTTCCAAGGAAATCGTCAAGGCGCTGCTGGACTGCGGCCGCGACGTAACCTACGCAGAGGTGAGCCATGGCCACGGACATGATGCCTTTCTGATGGACGATGCCTACTATCACGGACTGGTGAAAAGCTATATGGATCGGGTTACCCCGTGAGTGCCGCGGTCAGACACGATTTTCAGGCCATCGCGGAATGGATCAAACCTGGCAGCCGGGTGCTGGACCTGGGGTGTGGCGACGGCGCCCTGTTGGCCTATCTTGAGGAAGGTCGCCAGATTGCGGGCTACGGCGTTGAAATCAGCAGCGAGGGTGTGCTGGCCAGCGTCAAACGCGGCATCAATGTGTTGCAGATGAATCTGGAAGATGGGCTTTCCATCTTCGGCACCGCATCGTTTGATTATGTGATTCTCTCCCGCACGCTCCAGGCCATGCATAACACCGAGGGAATTCTGCAGGAAATGCTGCGCGTGGGGCGTCAGGGCATCGTGACCTTTCCCAACTTCGGATATTGGAGAAACCGCCTGCAGGTGTTGGCCGGCCGCATGCCGGTTTCTGAAGAAATACCCTACCAATGGTTCGATACGCCCAATATCCACCTCTGTACCCTGAACGATTTTGAAGACCTGTGTGAAGAAGTGGGCGCCCGCGTGCTGCAGCGCGTCGTCATCGCCAATGGCAACGACATTCGCGTGCTGCCCAACCTGCTGGGCAGCCTGGCGGTGTATCGCTTCGAGAAAGAGGCCTGAGTCTTGACTGCGCCCAAGCTTGGCGTTCAGCAGACTGAGACAGGCTGGGTACTTCGGCCCCAGGGGGACTGGGCGCTGGCCAACCTCCCACTGACCAGCGAGCCGGCCCTGCCCAGCCTGAAGGGTCAAATCCAACTGGACGGCAGCGAGTTGACCGCGTTGGACACTAGCGGCGCGCAAACCCTGCTGGATCTGTTGCAGCGCGCCGGTGCGGTCGGGCAGTCCCTGGACTTGCATGCGTTCAAACCGACCCATCGACAGGTGCTGGACCTGGTGGCGCAGCATCTGTCGGTAGCGTCGCAGGGCCGGACAAGGGAACGCCTCCATTGGAGAATGCTGAACCGTGTGGGCCATGGAGCCGCGGACGCCTGGGGGAACGTGCTCGGGCTCATACGTTTCGTTGGTGAACTGGCCATCGAATTTCTGGAGTTGTGGCGCAGTCCGGGCAACTTCCGCTTCAAGGAATTGACGGCGCAAATCGAAGTGAGTTTCGTCGATGCCATTCCCATCGTGATGGCGATGATTTTCCTCCTCGGGGTTGTGTTTGCCTATCTGCTGGGTGTGCAGGCGCAGAAATTCGGCGCCAACATCTTTGTAGTGGATGGAGTGGCCGCCGCGGTGCTAAGAGAGATTTCGCCCCTCATCGCAGCCATCCTGATCGCCGGTCGCTCGGGCGCGGCAATAACCGCACAACTTGGCACCATGAAGGTCAATGAGGAAATTGACGCCATCGCCGCGCTCGGACTTTCGCCTTATGCCGTACTGGTCATCCCCAGGATTGTTGCGCTGGTGGTGGCGCTGCCGCTGCTGGTTTTTCTGGGCGACACGGCAGGTTTGCTGGGCGGCATGGTCATCGCCAAGACCCAGTTGGGGATTGACCCGCACCTGTTCTGGGAGCGCCTGGGCAGTGTGCTGAAAATCCAGACCTACGAGATCGGTTTGGTCAAGGCGCCGGTGTTCGCGGTGGTGATAGGCCTGATCGCCTGTCGCATGGGCTTGTCGGCCGAACGCGATGCGCGCAGCGTAGGGATGAACACAACGTCCACGGTTGTTCAATCGATTGTCGCAGTCATCGTGCTGAATGCCCTGTTCGCCATTATCTTTTCGGATGTGCCGATTTACACATAGGTCCGAGATGAGCGCCACAGTCATCAATGTTGAGCATATTGTCACCCGACTTGGTGGTGCGCTGATCCACGACGACGTCAGTTTTTCGGTGCAACGTGGAGAAGTGGTGGGCCTCATTGGCGGAAGCGGCACCGGCAAGTCAGTGCTGCTGCGGGAAATGATTGGCCTGCTGCGCCCCACCTCGGGCCGGGTTCAGTTGTTTGGCGAAGATATTTGGTCACTCGGCACGGCCAGACTCAACCGGCTGCGCGTGCGATTCGGCGTGCTGTTCCAGGATGGCGCGCTGTTTTCCTCTCTCAACGTGGAACAGAACGTGGCGGTTCCTTTGCTGGAGCATACCCAGATCAAGGGGGAAGAGAGCCTGCGGCTGGCCCGGCTCAAACTTGCCATGACGGGCCTGCCGCCCGATGCGGCGCGCAAGAAACCCAGCGAACTTTCTGGCGGCATGCGCAAGCGGGCGGCGCTGGCCAGGGCTCTGGCCCTCGACCCTGAACTGCTGTTTCTCGATGAGCCTACCTCGGGCCTGGATCCCGTTTCCGGCCGGGCCTTCGACCATCTTATCCGCTTGCTGTCAGACAGCCTGGGGCTGACCGTCTTTCTCGTGACGCACGACTTGGATACACTGCTTTCCATCATCGATCGGGTGATCGTACTGGCGGATGGAAAACTGAAAGCCGATGGGCCGGTGGCGGAACTGGAAAAAATCGACGATCCCTGGCTGCGGGACTACTTTTCCGTGCGGGCTCCGATGAAGGAATAAATATGGAAGCCGAAGCCAAATACACGCTGGTGGGGGTCATCGTTTTGCTGGTGGTGGCGCTGCTCGGACTGGGGATGGTCTGGCTGGGCGGGTGGGCAAACTCCATCGCCTACAGCCCCTACACCATCTATTTCAGCCATCAGTCCATGGATGGGCTGGAGGTCAACAGCGCGGTCAAAATGCGGGGGATCAAAGTCGGCGTTGTTTCCAGCCTTGATCTCTCTTCCGAAGCGCAGCGCGGCGTGCGGGTCACGATCAATGTGGATGAACATACCCCGGTGCGCCAGGGGGCGCAGGCTTACGTCAAGCGCAATGTGGTGACCGGTCTGGCCACCCTTGAAATCGTCAATGGGGAACCGGGGGCCCCCGCGTTGACCAAGGCCCCCAAGGGGGAGCGTTACCCGGTGATTGCCGAAGGCAGCTCCGATCTGGACAAGGTGGCCGGCGCAGTTTCCCGCATGGCGGAGAATGGTGCCGAAGTGCTGGACAGGATGAACAGCGTGCTGACCGGGGAAAACCGCAAGGCCTTGTCGCAGACTCTCGCCAATCTCAGGGACGTGTCTGATTACATGGTGCAAAACAAGCGTTCCCTGGGAGAGACCGCACAGGCCCTGCGTGCCGCTGCAGATCAATTCCGGGTTGCCGCCGCCAATATTTCCCAGGCTGCAACCATGGCAGAGGGCAGCATACAAGGGGTCAGCAAGGACGCGGCCAGCACCCTCAAACAAGCCACCCTGACCCTGGAAAACCTGCAACAGGAAACCAGTGCAATTTCCCGGAAACTGCAGAACCTGTCGGATACCGGCAGCCTGGAAATCACCGCCATCGGCCGGGATATTCGGGCCGGCACCGATGCCGTTACCGTCGCGGGGCGCAAGCTGTCCAATCCCCAGGCCTTGCTGCTGGGTGTGGGCAAGCCCAAGCCCGGACCGGGAGAAAAATAGTGCCGGGATCTTTTCCATTGCTAAAGCATTTGATTCGCAGGACGGCGCGACCTGCGGGCGCCTTGTTCATCACACTGGCCCTGAGCGCTTGCATCAATCTGGGTGTGGACAAGAACGCTCCTCCGGTGACCCATTTCGTGCTCGAGGATCTGGGTCGCACTGCGCCTGCTCACACGCCGCGCCCGCTGACGCTCGTGGTGCTGGATACTCAGGCGCCCCCTTTCTACGATTCCGATAGCCTGGCCTATAGCGACCAGATCGGCACCCGGTCGTATTATCGGTATGCGCGCTGGACCGAGCGCCCGGGCAAGCGCTTCGCTGAGCTGCTGAGGCTTCGGCTTGAACGGGAAAATCTCTTTGCGGCGGTGGTGGGGGACGGCCAGGTCAGGGGCGACTGGCTGCTGGAAACGGAACTGCTCGAGTTCTACCACGATGCCACCCACCCGCCTGGCGAGGCGACGATCCTCATGCAGGCGGATGTGGTCGATCTCGCGACCCATAAGCTTGTGGGCCACAAGCTGTTCAGCGCGAGCGCGGAGCTGTCCAGCTTTGATGCAGCCGGGGCGCACGAGGCCTTCACCCGGTCAACCACGCGCCTGCTTGATGATTTGATGGACTGGCTGATCAACCTGCCTGCGGGGAATTGATCGTCTATATTGGGAGAGGCCTCAAATCGGCTTGCTCAAACATAAACAACACGAGGAGACTGTATGAACCGCTGGTTTGCATTGCTAACCCTTGCTTTAGTTCCTGTCGTTGCCCAAGCCGAACAGGCCGACAAATTCGGCAAGCTCGAAGTCCATTACAATGCCATGCTGACCAGCGACCTGCTGCCGGAAGTGGCCCGGACATACAAGATCGACCGCAGCAATCCGCGTGGCCTGGGGACCATCTCCGTACTGCGCAAGAACGCCATGGGTGTTGGCATACCCATTGCGGCCAGACTTTCAGCGTACACAGTCAACCTGAGCAATCAACTGTCCACCGTTGACATGCGCGAAATAAAGGAAGGCGCGGCAATTTACTATCTGGGAGAATTCCGCGTGTCGCCGCCGGACACCTTGAAATTCAACATCAGCGTGGCGGCCTCCGGTGAACCCAAACGGGAAGTTACTTTCACTCAGCAGTTCTACAGATAGCCAGCAAGCCGCTTCTACGTCGCCAGCCTGAAGAGGCCCCATACGCCAAACCCGCTTACCAGCAGGCCCGCAGCCCTGCGGGTGATAGCGTGCTGGAAGAAGGGCTGCAGGGAGCGGGCAAACAAACCCATGCCCAGCAGATTGGGCAGCGTGCCCAGGGCAAAGGCCAGCATCAGCCCCGCTCCGCTGGTGGCGCTACCGGAAGCCAGCGCGCCAACCAGCACGGAATAGACCAGCCCGCAGGGCAGCCAACCCCAGGCCATGCCGGCAACAAAGGCGCCGGGTAGATTCCGCACTGGCAGCAGCTTTTTGAAGACGGGTTGCAAGCGGCTCCAAAGCGCGCCGCCTGCGCGCTCAAAAATCAACACCCAGCGATTCCAGCCTGCCAGATAGAGGCCCAGCAAAACCAACACCAATTGTGCGAGAACACTTAGCATTTTCTGCAAAAGATGGACTTGCAGCAGGTTGAGGCTCGCCCCCAGACTGCCGGCCAGCGCCCCGAACAGCGTATAGCTCAGCACCCGGCCCAGGTTGTAACCCAGGTGCAGGCGGAACGGCGCTGCGCTGCCGTCGGCCCGAAACGAAATGGCCGCCACGATTCCGCCGCACATGCCGGCGCAGTGCACGCCGCCAAGCAGCCCGACCAGCAGCGCCGAGAGCAGGGAGAATTCAATCATTGGTATTTCACAAAGAGGCCAGAAGTACAGGAGGAGATGCTAAACCCTCTTTTCCCTTTGTCCGCCTTGTTCAGAACTCGCGGAGTTGAACGCACTGCGCCCGGCAAGCCACACCAGCACCAGCACTGGCAGGCCGATCAAGGCGGTGCCGGTGAAGAAGGTCGCGTAGCCGTAGGCATCGACAAAGCTGCCGGAAAACCCGGCAATGAACTTGGGC
>JBAWGM010000023.1:0-28874 GCA_049592895.1 Thiobacillaceae bacterium
TGGCGGTACCGTGGGCGCCGCACCCGAAGCAGTGGTAGAACTGCTTGGTGGGGCTGACGGTGAAGGAGGGGGATTTTTCCTGATGGAAGGGACAACAGGCCTGGTAGTTCTGCCCGGCTTTCTTCAACGGCACCCGACGGTCGATGACGTCAACGATGTCAACGCGGCCGAGCAGGGTGTCGATGAAGTCCTTCGGGATCATCTTGCAAACCTACTGCGGAGTCCCGATTCTGGCAACGCCGTTCAGCCGTTGAGTTTTGCCTTGATCAGCGTCGAGACCTTGCCCATGTCTGCCTTGCCCGCCAGTTGAGGCTTGATCAGGGCCATCACTTTGCCCATGTCCCTAGGGCTGCTTGCGCTGCTGGCCGCAATGGCCGCATCGATGGCGATCAGGATTTCCGCTTCCGACAGTTGGGCCGGCAGGTAGGCGGACAAGACCGCGAGTTCGGCGGTTTCCGCATCCACCAAGTCCTGGCGACCGGCCTTGGCAAACTGGCTGATGGAATCTTTGCGCTGCTTGATGAGTTTTTCCACGATGGCCAGCACCGCGGCGTCATCCAACTCGATGCGCTCGTCCACTTCCTTCTGCTTCATGGCGGCGGTCAGCATGCGCAGGGTGGAAAGACGGGCGGCCTCCCTGGCCTTCATGGCGGTTTTGACGTCTTCCTGGATGCGGGCTTTGAGACTCATGGGCGACTCCAAAAATGACAAAAGGCGGAGCATGCTCCGCCTTGTGCACAGGCCAAGGCCTGGATTCAATACATCTTGGGCGGCAGCATCTGGCCGCGCAACCGCTTGTGCGTGCGCTTGACCGCGGCGGCGAGTTTGCGCTTGCGCTCGGAGGTGGGCTTTTCGTAGAACTCGCGCGCGCGCAGTTCGGTCAGCAGACCAGTTTTCTCAACCGCGCGCTTGAAGCGGCGCAGTGCAACGTCGAACGGCTCGTTCTCTTTGACCTTGATGTGCGGCATGAAAAACGCTTCCTTCACCGGGAAAAGTCGCAAATAATACCGTGCTTTGACGGAATGCGCCAGCCCCCAATGCTCATCCTGGGCATCGAATCCTCTTGCGACGAAACCGCCCTGGCCCTGTACGACACCGAGCGCGGCCTGCTGGCCCATGCGCTGCATTCCCAGGTGGCGATGCACCAGGACTACGGCGGCGTGGTGCCGGAATTGGCTTCGCGCGACCATATCCGGCGCGTGACCCCGCTGCTGCGCGAGGTGCTGGCGCAGGCCGGCAAGCCCTTGTCCGCGCTGTCCGGCATCGCCTATACGCAGGGACCTGGACTGGCCGGTGCCCTGCTGGTGGGGGCTGGGTTGGCCCGGGCCCTGGCCTATGCCCTGGATATCCCGGCGGTCGGGGTTCATCATCTTGAAGGACATCTGCTCTCGCCCTTGTTGGCTGAGCCTGAGCCGGCATTTCCCTTTGTTGCCCTGTTGGTGTCCGGCGGCCATACCCAGCTGATGCGAGTAGACGGAGTGGGCGCTTACCTTACGCTTGGCGACACCCTCGATGATGCCGCGGGTGAAGCCTTCGACAAGACCGCCCAGTTACTGGAACTGGGTTATCCCGGCGGGCCCGCGGTCTCGCGGCTGGCCGAGCAGGGCAATCCGGCCCGGTTCAAATTGCCCCGGCCCATGCTCAATTCCGGCGACCTCAACTTCAGTTTCAGTGGTCTCAAGACCGCGGTGCTGACGCTGCGCAATAAACATCCGGCCGCCGCCGAGCGTGCGGATATCGCCGCGGCGTTTCAATCCGCCATGGTGGATGTGCTTGCAGGCAAGTCGCTTCGGGCCCTGCAACAGACCGGCAGCACGCGTCTGGTGGTGGCAGGTGGAGTGGGGGCGAATCGCCAACTGCGCGCACGCCTGCTGGAAGAAACGGCCCGCCTGGGCGTGCAGGTGTATTTCCCGCCGCTGGATTTATGCACTGACAACGGCGCCATGATCGCTTACGCCGGCGCCCAGCGCATGCGCCACGGCGTCACCGGCCCGGCCTCGTTCAGCGTCAGGCCGCGCTGGGCGTTGTCAGAAGTCAGATGACAGAAGTCAGAGATTAGAAGACAAACCTTGCGTCGCGCTTCGCGCGACCACTTCTATTCTGTCATCTGACCCCTGACCCCTGACCCCTATTGCCGCAATCGTGGCAGCGCGCCGTGCACCCAGTCCAGGATGGCTTTGCCGCCGGGGATCTGGACCAGCACATCCGGGAAGATGACCAGACCGAACAGCAGGGCGGCCAGGCACAGCAGCACCAGGTTCATGAAAATGCTTTCCGGGCGCAGTACGCCCCAGTAGCGCATGGTGAGATACATGGCATCCTTCTTGTGCTCGCTCATGGTGAGCCAGCGGCGCGCAAGGGAGATGGCCAGATACACCAGATATCCGCCAGTCAACGAGGCGAAGATGATGCGGAAGATGCCGAACAAGTCGAGGCTGCCGCCCATGAAACGGTGATACATCCAGGACACGGCGCCTACCATCAGCGAAGCCATGACCGCGATCACCACATTGAGAAACATTCGCCGCCGCTCGCGCGCCAGATCGTCCTGCCGGCGGATGAAGAAGTCGTCGATTTCCTCCTTGAAAAATTCGATCTTCTCCTCCACCAGGCTGGAGATCTCCCGCTTGGCGACCGCGACGCGTTCGTCCAACACAGTGGACAGCTTGTCGCCGGCATAGTCCACCATTTCGCGCACGTCGTCCTTGGTGAATTGTCGCTGGTTGTGCAGCTCCTGCGAGATCTTGTCCAGCTTGGCGTCGATTTCCTCGCCCGCGCGCTCGATGACTTCGCGCAACTCAGTGCCGGCCTGCGACACGCCATCCTTGACTACGCCGGTCAGCCGTTCTCCCGCGCGTTCTATGGCTTGCTGCGAAACCTCCGCCAGGCTGTCCTTGGCGAAGTTCATTTCCTTTTCAAACCAGGCCATGGGTGAGTCCTCTATGCCTATTTGGGTTTGGCAAAGCGTCCTTCTTCGCCAGACATGAGCCGCCTGATGTTGCCGCGGTGGCGCCAGAACAGCAGGGCGGAGATCGTCAGCAGCACCGCAACGCCTCTGGCATCCTTGAGCAATATCAGGCCGTAGATCGGCGCCGCGGCAGCGGCGGCCAGTGCGGACAACGACGAGGTGCGTGAAAGCCAGAACACTGCCAGCCAGGTCGCCACGCACAGCAGGCCCAGCAGCGGCTGCAAGGCAAGCAGCACGCCCAGCGCGGTCGCCACGCCCTTGCCGCCCTTGAAGCCGAAATAGACCGGGAACAGATGGCCAACGAAGACGCCCAACGCGGCCGCATAGCTCGCCAGCCAAGCCAGATCGAGCTTGCTTCCGATCCAACCTGCGAGCAGGACGGCGATAAATCCCTTGGCAAGGTCGCCCACCAGAGTCAGTGCCGCTGCCGTCTTCTTGCCGGTGCGCAGCATGTTGGTCGCGCCCGGGTTGCCGGAACCGAAAGAGCGCGGATCGGGCAAGCCCATCAAGCGGGCGACAATGACGGCGAAAGAGAGCGAGCCAATGAAGTAGGCAGCGATGAAATAGGGCAGGGCGAAGGCTAGGCTTTCCATTAAAATTGCCTCTTTCGTCGGGGCGCGTGGCTCATGGATATACTGTTCTTGCGGGACTTTCGCCTCGACCTCATTATCGGCATATACGAGTGGGAACGCAAAACGCCGCAGCCGGTGCGCCTGGACCTTGAGATCGGGCTGCCACACAACAAGGCGTGCGACACGGACCAGGTGGCGGACACCATTGACTATGGCGCAGTCGCGGGCCGGCTCAAGGATTACCTGAACAACACGCCGCAGCCCATCACCCTGGTGGAGGCGGTTGCCGAGCACGTGGCGCGCATCGTGCTGAACGAGTTCGGCGCGCCCTGGGTGAAGGTCAGCGTCACCAAGTTCGCCATCGTCCGCGGCATCAAGGAACTGGGCATCACCATCGAACGGGGTTCGCGCATTTGAGTCTGGGCCATGGGCTCTACGCTGTCCTGGTGCTGATGCTGGCATATTTCATTCGCGGCATCAGCGGATTTGGTTCGGGGCTTGTGGCGGTGCCTTTGCTGGCCCTGATGTTTCCCTTGCCGCTCGTGGTGCCCACCATCTTGCTGCTCGACTTTACCTCTTCGCTTGTGTTGGGCGGCTTGAACTTGAAACAGGTGCGATGGGATGAGGCCAAATGGCTGATCCCGTTCGGTATCGTCGGGGTGGCGCTTGGCACGACCCTGTTGATCAACCTGCCGAAAACTCCGTTGTTGATCGGCTTGGGAATCTTTGTGCTGATGTTCGCCATCCGCAACCTGCTCAACCTGCATGGCGAAAAGCCCATCTCCCGTCTGTGGGCGTTGCCGGCCAGCCTCATGGGCGGCACCATCGGCGCGCTATTCGGCACCGGCGGCCCGCCTTACGTGATTTATCTTTCGCATCGCCTGAGGGACAAGGGACAGCTGCGCGCCACCCTTTCGGGGGTGTTCTTTCTCGAAGGGCTCATGCGGATCACCAGTTTTGCCACTGCTGGGCTGCTACTGAATACGCAGGTCTGGAAAGGCTACGGTTTTGGCCTGCCGGTTGTGTTGCTTGCGCTCTATGCGGGCAGTCATGTGCATACGGGCTTGAGTCAATCTCAGGTGACACGACTGATTGGCGGGCTATTGTTCTTCTCTGCGCTGTCCTTGTTTATCAAGTCCAGGTATTGACCTGTCAGGATCAGAGCGGGGAATGGTCCCGAAGAATGGACCGGATGCAAGTGATCGTAGGATTGACTTGCGCGGCCATATCTGCTGCCAGAAGTTGCCCTGGAGGCAGCGGAACACCGGGAATACGGGACGTGTTGCCCTTAGAAGATGGAAGCGATCCAGCCACTTTCTATTGGCCGCTTGGCCTTACCCGCGTGGATGATGCTGACCATGAAGCTGCTTGAGACGCTCCCTCGCGACGTGTGTGTAAATCTGGGTAGTGGAGATGTCGGCGTGGCCCAGCAACATCTGCACCACGCGCAGGTCGGCCCCGTGATTGAGCAAGTGGGTGGCGAAGGCGTGGCGCAGGGTGTGGGGTGAGAGTGGCTGGGTGAGACCGGCGGCGCGGACGCGCCGCTTGAGCAAGTACCAGAAAGCCTGCCGCGTCATGCACTTGCCATGATGGGTGAGGAACACGGCATCACTGACTTGTCGGTTTAACAATTCCGGACGCGCCTGTTTGAGATAGCGGCCAAGCCAGAGGATGGCTTCTTCTCCCAGCGGCACCAGGCGCTCCTTGCCGCCCTTTCCGGTAACGCGCACCACGCCGGCATCCAGGTTCAGCCCGAGGAAATGCAAACCGACCAGTTCGGACACGCGCAATCCAGTGGCGTACAGGGTTTCCAGCATGGCCTTGTCGCGCAGCCCCAAAGGGCTATTCAGGTCGCTTGCCGCCAACAGGCGCTCCACATCTGCTTCTGACAGACTCTTGGGCAGGGAACGGGGCAACTTGGGACTATCGAGGTTGAGCGTGGGATCGAGGGCAATCCTGTTTTCCCGCGTCAGCCAGCGGTAGAAACGCTTGAGGGTGGACAGGTAGCGTGCGGCGCTGCGCGGTTTGGTTTTCTGCGCAAAGCGGTGAGCCAGGTAGGCTTCCACATCCATTTGCAGCGCATTCTCAAGTCCCTTGTGGCGCTGGTTCAGAAGCCATTGCGCAAAGCTGCGCATGTCGCGCCGGTACGCCGCCAAGGTAAGGTCGGCCAGCCCTTCTTCCAACCACAGACGATCGCAGAACTGATCGATGAATGCCGGATCAGTCGGCGCGCTCATGCGCGAGCAGCCAGGACTTGATGTTGAGCGGGCCGAGGTAGCGGGTATGCATGAATCCGCCCAGCCCGGAAGCGGCAACCACGCGATGGCAAGGTACGACAACGGGAATGGGGTTCGCGCCGCAGGCGCCACCTATGGCACGCGGCGCAGTGCTCAGTTTCTCGGCCAGTTGGCCATAGGTGAGTGGGGCGCCGGGCTGGATGTCGGACAGAGCCTGCCACACCCTGCGCTGAAAGTCTGTGCCGCTCAAAAGCATGGGCAGGTCGAATCGGTGGCGTGGATTGCGGAAGTAGATGCCCAGTTGAGCCTCGGCTTCCCTCAGCAGCGGCGAAACGGGCTTCTTCAAAGCATGACGCTCAAGCAGAAACTCGATCCCTGCGAGGGCATCGTTCTTGGCGATCAGCCTGAGTTGACCAAAAGGCGCGTTGACGATGGCTTCATCCATGACTCCATTCTAACCCTCATCCGCAGCCAACAAAAAAGCCCTCGCACGGAGGGCTTTTCCAGTTCAAGGATATGCGTCTTATTGGGCCGCAGCCTTGGCGCGGTTGGGCAACTTTTCCTTGATGCGGGCGCTCTTGCCGGAACGTTCGCGCAGGTAGTACAGCTTGGCGCGGCGGACGTCGCCGCGGCGCTTGACTTCGATGTTGGCGACCAGCGGGGAATAGGTCTGGAAAGTCCGCTCCACGCCTTCGCCGGCGGAAATCTTGCGCACCGTGAAGGCGGAGTTTATGCCGCGGTTGCGCTTGGCGATCACCACGCCTTCGTAGGCCTGCAGTCGTTCCTTGTCGCCTTCCTTGACCTTGACCTGCACCACCACGGTATCGCCGGGAGCGAAGACGGGAATGGTTTTGCCCAGGCGGGAGATCTCTTCCTTGTCCAGTTGTTCGATGATGTTCATGATTCACTCATTCATAATTCGCGAATTGGTTTCCAGAGGAAACATTGCGCGGTTATTGAGACGGCTAACGCGTATCAGGAATGATGACATACACGTGCCCCATTCACCTGTCCATATCAGCGGGGCCGTCTCAATAACCCGCTGTTTCAATTGTTATGGGATTCTCGCGAACCCGTAACAGCCTCTATTCGAGACCTTCTTCCTCCCAACGAACTTCGTCGAGTAATGCTTGCTCGTCGGCACTGAAGTTCCGACAGGTAATCAAATCCGGACGCTTCCGCAAGGTTGTCACCAGGCTCTGTTTGAGCCGCCAGCGGGCTATGGCCTGATGATTCCCGCTGGTCAAAACGTCAGGCACCTTCATTCCGCGGTACACCTCGGGTCGTGTGTAACAGGGTCCGTCCAGCAGGCCATTCACGAACGAATCTTCTTCCGCGGAAGCTTCATTGCCCAAACTCCCCGGCAACTGGCGGATGAGCGCATCCATCAGCGCCAGAGCGGGAATTTCCCCGCCGGAGAGGACAAAATCCCCAAGCGAGATTTCCTCCTGCACTCGGCGCTGCAACAATCTTTCGTCCACGCCTTCATAACGTCCGGCGATGAGGGTGAGGGCCGGCCTGGCTGCCAGTTCCGCCAGCTTGGCGTGGTTCAACACGGTGCCGCGGGGCGTGAAGTACACAACCCAGGGTGTGAGCCCTTCACTCTCCTGTACCGCCGCTATGGCATCCAGGGTGGCTTCCAGCGGTTCCGCCAGCATTACCATGCCGGGGCCGCCCCCGTAGGGCCTGTCGTCCACCGTCTTGTATGCATCGGTGGCGAAGTCCCGCGGGTTCCAGGCCTGGAAGCGGAACAGCCCTCTATCCATGGCCCGGGCAGTAATGCCGAAATCCAGCAGGATGTCGAACAGTGCCGGGAAGAGGGTGACGACATCGAATCTCACCAGTCCAGCTCCCAATTCACTTCGATCCGCCTGCCCAACTGATCCACGTGCGCAACATATGCATCCGCAAACGGGATCAGCCGTTCCCGCTCGCCCTCTACCACCAGCACGTCATGGCTGCCGGTTTCCATCAGCCCGGTCACCTGGCCAAGCTCCACGCCTTCCCGGTTAAACACCGTCATGCCGATCAGGTCGTTCCAGTAATACTCATTTGCCGCTGGTTCCGGCAATTGTTCCCGGTTGACCGCTATTTCCTTGCCACGCAGGGCGAAAGCCTGATCCCTTTCTTCTATCCCGACTAGTTTGGCAATCAGCCCATCACCATGGATGGCGGCTTCCTCGACCTCGAAATCCTGCCATGCCGCGCCCTGATTGATCTGCCAGACGTCGTAATCAAACAGGCTGTCGAGGCTTTCGGTGTAGGGCTGAACCTTGATCCAGCCCCTGATGCCGAAAGGGGCGCCGACGCGCCCCATGACTACCCGGTCAGGCAGATGCCTTGGCCCGCTCTTTGACCAGGCGGGCCACCGTATCGGACAGTTGGGCGCCGTTCTTGACCCAATGGTCGATGCGGGCCAGGTCGATGCGGGTGCCCTCGGTTCCTTCCCGTGCGACCGGATTGTGGAAACCCAGCCGCTCGATGAAGCGTCCATCCCGGCGGCAACGGGAATCGGCCACCACCACGTTGTAGTAGGGGCGGTTCTTGGCGCCGCCACGGGTAAGGCGAATGACAACCATGGTCTTGATCCAGTCTAGAAATCGGAAAACCGCGAATTGTAAGCGAAATAACGCTGCTTTGCCAGAGGCTGAGGCTGAGGCTTGCGACCGAGGCTACTTGGCACCCGGCATCATGCCCTTCATCCCACGCATCATCTTTCCCAGGCCGCCCTTGGACATCATTTTCATCATCTTTTGCGCCTGCTCGAACTGGTTGAGCAGCTTGTTGACTTCCTGTACGGATACTCCCGCGCCGGCGGCGATGCGGCGCTTGCGCGAGGCCTTGAGGAGCTCGGGTTTCTGGCGTTCCTGGCGGGTCATGGAGTTGATGATGCCCTCCACCCGGTTGATGGCTTTGTCTTCATTGCCATTGAGCTGGGGCATCTGGCTTGCTCCCGGAAGCTTGTCCATGAGCGCGGACAAGCCGCCCATCTTCTTCATCTGGATGATCTGGCTCTTGAAATCTTCCAGATCGAAGCTCTTGCCTTTCTTGACCTTGTCGGCAAGCTTCTTGGCTTCCACCATGTCCACCGAGGTCTGCGCGTGTTCGATGAGCGAGAGCACATCGCCCATCCCCAGAATGCGGGAGGCCATGCGTTCGGGATGGAAGGCTTCCAGGCCGTTGGGCTTTTCACCCACGCCAGCGAATTTGATCGGCTTGCCGGTAATGTGGCGGACCGACAAAGCCGCCCCGCCCCGGGCGTCGCCATCCAGCTTGGTCAGCACCACCCCGGTCAGCGGCAAGGCTTCGTTGAACGCTTTGGCGACATTTACCGCGTCTTGTCCCTGCATGGAATCGACCACAAACAGTGTTTCCACCGGCTTGAGGGCGGCGTGCAATGCCTTGATTTCCGCCATCATGGCTTCGTCGATGGCGAGCCGGCCGGCGGTGTCGACAATCAGGACATCAAAGAACTGTCTTTTCGCGTGATCCTGCGCGGCACGTGCGATGTCCAGTGGGGAATCTAGCCCGTTGGCCTCAAAGAACGTGACCTCCAGCTGCGTTCCGAGTTGGCGCAGTTGGTCGATCGCGGCCGGGCGGTAGACATCGCAAGAGGCAAGCAGAACTTTCTTCTTTCGCCCCTTGAGCAATAGCGCCAGTTTGGCGGAGGTGGTGGTTTTGCCGGAGCCCTGCAGTCCCGCCATTAGAATGACGGCGGGCGGCTCGGCGGCCAGATCCAGATCGGCGGCCTGTCCGCCCATGATCTCGGTCAGTTCGTCATGCACAATCCCGATCAGGGCCTGGCCGGGAGTGAGGCTTCCCAGCACACCCGCGCCAAGCGCCTTGGTCCTGACTTCTTCGATGAATTGCTTGACTACCGGCAGGGCAACATCGGCTTCCAGCAGCGCCATGCGCACCTGCCTCAGGGTGTCCTGAACGTTCGCTTCGGTGATGCGAGCCTGGCCCCTGAGGGTCTTGACGACAGACGACAGGCGGCCGGTCAGGTTTTCAAACACGGGGTTCCTTGGGTAGCATTCATGCGGCGCCCGTTGGATAATAGCGGCGCCCACTCATCTATTTTAACCAATGCCCTATTTTCTGGCCGTTTCCATTTTAACGTCCGCCTGCTATGGCTTGATTGCCTGGCAGTTTTTCCGCCAGGCGGGCGCCCGAGGCGTTTCCCTTTGGGTGTCCCTGCTGATGATGGCAGCCCTGCTGATGCACGCCGGCTTGCTTGGGGTCAGCGTGCTTGGCAAGGGCGCCGTGCACCTTGGATTCGGCAACGCCGTTTCACTTCTGCTGTGGCTTTCCGCGCTGGTTTACGGGCTGGCCAGTTTTCGTTACGTCCTCCCCGGGGTGCAGGCTTGGGTGACGACGCTGGCGGCGGTTGGCGTGTTGATGCCGCTGATTTTTCCCGATGTGCGCCCGGTGCCGTTTTCCAATCTGCCGGGCTTCCGTGCCCATCTTGTTGTCTCCTTGCTGTCTTTCAGCCTGTTGTTGATTGCGGCACTGCAGGCGGTTTTCATGGCGGCGTTCGAAAAACGTCTGCACAGGGGGGCGGAGGGGGGAATGTCGGGGCTGCCGCCCTTATTGACCCTGGAAACCGTCTTGTTCAGGCTGATCTGGTCCGGCTACATACTTCTGACGCTGGCCTTGGCGAGCGGCATCTTTTTTTCCGAAGAGGTGTTTGGCCGTGCCATGCCCTTCACCCACAAGACGGTTTTTGCCGTGTTGTCCTGGGTGGTATTTGGCATTCTCCTGGCGGGCCGCCACTGGCGCGGCTGGCGCGGTCGGATGGCGCTGCGCTGGACCATAGCGGGATTTGGCTTGCTGTTTCTGGCTTATGTAGTAAGCAAATTTGTTGCACAAGTCCTGCTGCACCATTGAATTGCAGGCTTCGAAGGCTTGACAGACCGGCGAAGCTTGCCAAGACTGGTTAAGCCCCCCAACACCAACCACCCTATCCGCCTTGGATGATATTTCCTTGGGCGTGCTGATTGGTACGCTCGCCCTCTTTCTGCTTCTCGCCGCGTTCTTTTCGGCCGCTGAAACTGCCATGATGGCGGTCAACCGCTATCGGTTGAGAGCTTCGGCGGCCCAGGGACATCGGGCGGCAAAGCTGACCCAGCAGTTGCTGAGCAAGACTGACGAGTTGCTGGGCGTCGTCCTGATAGGCAGCAATCTTTTGAATTCGGCCTCCGCCGCTCTAGTGACGGTGATTTCATTCAGATTGTTTGGCCACGACGAATTGGCTCTGACCCTCGCTACCCTCTCGGTCACATTTCTGATTCTTGTATTCGCCGAACTCACTCCCAAGGTTGCCGGAGCGACCTATCCGGAACAGGTTGCATATGCGTCCAGCTTTGTTCTGGCACCATTGCGCAAACTGCTTTATCCGGCGATCTGGTTCGTCAACCTGTTTGTGACAGGCCTGCTCAGGCTGTTCCGGCTAAGCAAGAATGGAGCCGGGGAGCTGGGACACCTCGGAGTCGAGGAACTGCGCACCCTGGTGAGTGAGTCGGGAAGACTACTGCCGGGGAAGCACCGGGAGATCCTGCTCAATCTGCTGAGTCTGGAAAGCGTGACAGTGGATGATGTGATGACCCCGCGCAGCCAGATTGAGGCGCTTGATCTGGCCGACGAGCCGGCGCGGCTGGTGCAACAGATATCCACCAGCCATCACACCCGAGTGCCGGTTTATGACGGCTCACCGGATAACGTCGTGGGCATACTCCATGTCAGGCGGGCACTCCGTCCCATCCTGGCCGGGGAGGTGACGGCGGCATCCTTGCGCGAGATCGTATTGGAAGCCTATTTTGTGCCTAGCGGCACGCCCTTGTTCACCCAGCTCAGGCATTTCCAGGACAATCAGAAGCGGCTGGCGCTGGTGGTGGATGAGTATGGCGAGCTGCAAGGCTTGTTAAGTCTGGAAGATATCCTGGAAGAACTGATCGGCGAGTTCGCCCCCCAGGCCCCGGGCCAACTGGGCTGGCTCAGAGCCACGGAAGACGGTGGCTGGCTGGTGGAAGGCACCGCTCTGTTGCGGAACCTGAATCGCAAACTTGGCCTGGATTTTCCTCTGGATGGACCGCGCACGCTGAACGGCGTTATTCTGGAAAAGCTGGAGGATATTCCGGAGGCGGGGGTCAGCGTCAAGATCGGGGAAATTCCCATCGAAATTGTTCAGACCCAGGGCCGGGTGGTGAAAGTGGCCAAGCTATACCCGGCGGCGCGGATTGCGGCGGATAATGAATCCAATCGTGGCAAGGGTTAATTTTCGGGGCGAAGGACCGCTATAGTATTGTCGTGAACCGTACTGATAGAAAAAATATGGCTGCTGTAGGTGTATCTTCCCGTCTGACTGGCTTGGCCCGTGCCCTGGTCGCCAAGGGGCTGCTTACTGAGCGCGAAGTGGACATCGTCGTGTCCCAGGCCGCGAACAACAGTGATGGCTTTGTTCCCGAACTGCTACGCAGCACCAGGCTCAAAAGCCTGCAAGTAGCGGAGTTTGCTGCCCAGGCCTTCAATTATCCCTTTCTCGATTTGAATGCGCTGGATCCGGATTCCACGCCCCAGGGTGTGCTGGATCCGAAACTGATGCAGAAGCGCCGGATTGCGGCCCTGTTCCAGCGCGGAAACAAGCTGTTCGTCGGGCTATCCGACCCGACGAACCTGCTGGCCCTGGACGACGTCAAATTCCAGACCGGGTTGGCCATTGAGCCCGTCGTGGTCGAGGATGACAAGCTCGCGAAATGGATCGACAAGGTTGAGGCCGCCATGGACAACACCATGGAAGTTCTGAATACGGAAGACCTCAATCTTGAGTTCAGCGACGAGGATACGACGGCCCCGCAGGAAACCGGCGGGATTGAAATAGACGATGCGCCGGTGGTGCGTTATTTGCAGAAGATTATGCTGGATGCCATCAATACCGGGGCATCGGATATACACCTCGAGCCGTATGAGAAGTTTTACCGCATTCGTTATCGGCGCGATGGGATCCTGTATGAAATCGCTCAGCCGCCACTGGCGATCAAGGAAAAGATCGCGTCCCGGATCAAGGTCATTTCCAAGCTGGATATCTCGGAAAAGCGTGTGCCGCAGGATGGCAGGGTCAAGTTGGTGCTGTCCAAGAATCGGACCATTGATTTTCGCGTGTCCTCCCTGCCGACCTTGTATGGCGAGAAAATCGTCATGCGGATTCTGGATCCCACCAGTGCGCAGTTGGGCATCGAGGCCTTGGGTTATGAGCCCTGGCAAAAGGATTTGCTGCTCAATGCGGTGCAACGGCCCTACGGAATGGTGCTGGTCACCGGTCCAACGGGTTCTGGCAAAACCGTGTCGCTCTATACCTGCCTGAACATCCTCAACAATCCGGGCGTAAATATTTCCACCGCCGAGGATCCGGCGGAAATTCAACTTGCCGGCGTCAACCAGGTGAACGTAAATGATAAGGCCGGCCTGACTTTCGCCACTGCGCTCAAATCGTTTCTGCGCCAGGACCCGGACATCATCATGGTGGGTGAAATCCGCGATCTGGAAACGGCGGATATCGCCATCAAGGCGGCCCAGACTGGCCATATGGTATTGTCCACCGTGCATACCAATGATGCGCCGAGCACCCTAATGCGGCTGCTCAACATGGGAGTGGCGCCGTTCAACGTCGCCTCTTCTGTCATTTGCATTACGGCGCAGCGCCTCGCGCGCAAGCTTTGTTCCTGCAAGAGGCCGGTAGATATCCCGCCGGAAGCCTTGCTCACAGCAGGTTTCAGTGAGGCAGACCTGGACGGCACCTGGCAGCCGTTTGGCCCTGTCGGCTGTGAGCTCTGTCAGGACAGCGGCTATAAGGGCCGCACCGGCGTTTATCAGGTAATGCCCGTTACTGACGAGATGACCCGTATCATTCTGAAGAATGGCACTTCGGTCGATATTGCCGACCAGGCCCGGCGCGAGGGCGTGATGGATTTGCGTCAGGCCGGTCTGCTCAAGGTCAAGGCAGGCATCACTTCCCTGGAGGAAGTTGAAGCCGTAACCAATATGTAGGAGGACAAAGCATGGCTACTGCTGTTGCCAAAGACGCGACCTTCCAGTGGGAGGGGATGGACAAGAAGGGCAAAAAGCTCAAGGGCCAAATGCTGGCCGGGGGCGAGGCGCTTGTCACCGCCCAGCTGCGACGCCAAGGCATCACCGTCACAAAGGTGAGAAAGCAAAGCATCCTGTTCGCCGGGGTACAAAGGATTAGCGAGAAAGACATCGCCCTGTTTACCCGGCAACTGGCTACCATGATGAAAGCTGGCGTGCCCTTGTTGCAAGCCTTCGACATCGTTGGCAAAGGTAATGCCAACCGATCGGTGCAGCAATTGCTAATCGAGGTGAAAGCGGATATCGAAAAAGGCAGCAGCATGTACCAAGCCTTTAGCAAGCATCCCAAGTACTTCGACAACCTGTTCTGCAATCTGGTGAATGCGGGTGAACAGGCGGGTATTCTGGACGACGTGCTCGATCGTCTGGCTAGCTATAAAGAAAAGATTCTTAAGCTCAAGGGCAAGATCAAGTCCGCCCTGTTCTATCCTGCGGCGGTAATCGTCGTGGCTTTTGTCGTGACGGCCGTCATCATGATTTTTGTCGTCCCGGCGTTCAAGGAATTGTTCACCAGCTTTGGCGCTGATCTGCCGGCACCCACCTTGCTAATAATGGCCATCTCCGATTTCTTCGTCAAATGGTGGTGGGCCATCTTCGGCATCCTGATAGGTGGAACCGTGGCTTTCTTTAAGGTTTGGCAGCGGTCGAAGCCTGTCCAGGCGTTTATGGACAGGTTGTTGTTGCGCTTGCCCATTTTTGGGGTGGTAATCGAAAAAGCCACTATCGCGCGCTGGTCCCGGACCCTATCCACGATGTTTGCCGCTGGCGTTCCCCTGGTGGATGCGCTGGATTCCGTAGCAGGCGCCTCGGGAAATTATGTCTTTGAAGAAGCCACTTATCGCATCAAGGGGGATGTAGCTACAGGTACCTCATTGACCACAGCCATGCAGAGCACCGGGAAATTCCCCAACATGGTCATGCAGATGACGGCGATCGGTGAAGAATCCGGCTCCCTGGATTCGATGTTGAGCAAAGTGGCGGATTTCTACGAGCAAGAAGTGGATGATGCGGTGGATGCCATTTCCAGCCTGATTGAACCCATGATCATGGTGGTGCTGGGGGTGCTGATAGGCGGCATGGTGGTCGCCATGTACTTGCCGATCTTCAAGCTGGGTCAAGTGGTAGGGTGATTGAGCTGCTGCGTTCCGAGCCGGCGGTCTTCACCAGTTTGATGTTTGTTCTGGGCCTGCTGGTTGGCAGCTTTCTAAATGTCGTGATATACCGCCTGCCCAAGATGCTGGAATCCGACTGGCAGTTTCAGTGCGCCGAACTGCGCGGCGACGTTGTTGCGGCGCCGGCAGTCTACAACCTATGGATGCCGCGTTCGGCCTGCCCCTATTGTGGCCACCCCATTTCGGCGCTGGAAAATATCCCCGTCATAAGCTGGCTTGCGTTGCGAGGCCGTTGTCGGGACTGTGGAACGGCCATCGGACTGCGCTACCCGACGGTGGAACTGCTGGCCGCTCTGCTGGCTGCCGCGCTTGCCTGGAAATATGGCCCCAATCTCATGCTGGCAGGCAGTCTGATCTTGCTGTGGGCGCTGGTGGTCCTCGCCTTCATCGATCTGGATACGACTCTGCTGCCGGACACCCTGACTCTGCCCCTGCTGTGGCTGGGCTTGTTGTTCAACCTGTTCGGCACCTTCACTGCGCTGCAGTCCGCGGTCATCGGCGCCATGGCAGGCTACCTGAGCCTTTGGCTGGTTTACTGGGCATTCAAGCTGGTTACTGGCAAGGAAGGCATGGGATACGGCGATTTCAAGCTATTGGCCGCCATCGGCGCCTGGCTGGGCTGGGAGCTGTTGCCGGTCACCATTCTGCTGTCTTCCCTGGTAGGTGCGCTGGCGGGGCTCTTAATGATCGCCCTGGTGCGCCACGACCGCCGTATTCCCATTCCCTTCGGCCCCTATCTAGCCGGCGGCGGCATGGTTGCACTGTTTTTCGGCGCCGACCTGATGCGAGCCTATCTGGCTCTACTCTGATGCGGGTTGTCGGCCTGACCGGAGGCATTGGGTCTGGCAAATCGACGGTCGCCGAATTGTTTGCACAATTGGGTGTCCCAGTTATTGATACTGATCACTTGGCGCGCGAGCTGACTTGCAGTGGAGGGCAGGCCATGCCGCTTATCCGCACGCAGTTTGGCCCGGATTATCTCAATCCCGATGGGGGTCTCAACCGCCCGCTGATGCGCCGCACGGTTTTTGGCGATGCGGCTTCAAGAGCCAGGCTGGAAGCAATTTTGCACCCATTGATCCGGAAACAGGTGGAGACGCAGCTGAATTCCTTGGCGGTGCCCTATGCCTTGGTAGTGATCCCCCTGTTGGTGGAAAAGGGCGGCTACACTGACCTTCTGGATCAGGTGCTGGTGGTCGATTGCAATCCGGCGCAGCAAATCGCCCGGACGATGGCGCGCAGCGAGCTCAGCCGGGAAGAAGTGGAGCTTATCTTGGCGGCCCAGGCTGATCGGCAGGCCCGCTTGGAGCGGGCGGATGATGTAATTGTGAATGACGGGGATTGCGCGGAATTAGGGACGAAAATCCAGGCCTTGCATGAGAAGTATTCTTCGCTTGCGAATAAGAAACCTTGATTTGGTGCGATATTCATGGAGAATCGGCCTCGCCGCCGCGGTAAAAAGGCTGTGTAAGCACGCTCGTAAGGGCACGAGCATTCGGACGCGCTTTGAACCCTGTTATTTGCAAGAGGATCACTGGTGCAGCCCATAAGCATGATTCGCTACGAATATCCTTTAAACGAACGCATCCGCATATTGCTTAGGCTTGAAGATCTGTTCGACAAGCTGGTCTGGTATGTGGCACGCAGCCATGGATTGAATCATCATGCGGCGCTGCAGACCCTGTTTGAAATCTGCGAGGTTGCTGCGCGCTCCGACCTGAAATCGGAACTGTTGCAGGAACTGGAAAGACAGCGCACTGCGCTGGCGGCGCTGGCCGGAAATCCAGGGGTGGCAGCCGCTAAGCTGAAAGCAGTGCTGACAGAAATCGAACAGGTTTATGCCGGCATACACGCCATTCCGGGCAAGGTTGGCCATCATATCAAGGAAGATGAGTGGCTGATGGCGATCAAGCAGCGGGCGGTGATTCCCGGCGGCCTGTGCGAATTTGATCTTCCCAGCTATCACCGCTGGCTGCATCTCCCGGCTCCGGCGCGGCGCGAATATCTCCAATCTTGGCTGGAGCCCATGCTGCCAGTTCGGGCGGGTGCGGGCATTATTCTGAAACTCCTGCGCGAGGGTAGCGACCCCCGGCAGCAGAAAGTCCAGGGAGGCCTGTTTCAATTGATGATGGACGGGCGTCACGCGCAGATGGTACGGGTTGGACTGGCGGAAGATTATCCCTGCGTGCCGGAAATTTCCGCCAACAAGTACGCGCTCAACATCCGCTTTGTGCGCTGCATGCCAGGCCATCCCAAGGTTTGCGCCGAAGCGCTCGCTTTCGAGCTGACTTTTTGCAGCCTATGAAGCCGGCAAATCAGCCCAGAACAAAAGTGGCTTGTCCGGGCTGTGGCCGAGTGCAGGTCTACAGTTTGGACAATCCCTTCCGGCCGTTTTGCAGCGAACGCTGCAAAATGATTGACTTGGGCCAGTGGGCCAATGAGGGCTACCGAGTGCCGTTGGCGGAAGAACAGTCTGACCCTGAATCCTCAGTGCCGGATTGATGCTTTGACGCCAGTTGCTGTCCCCAGCAGGAGAATATCGGCCGGGCGGCGCGCGAACAGACCATTTGTAACCACCCCGGCAAGCTGGTTGATGGTCGTCTCCAGGGCAACCGGGTCCAGTATGCTCAGGCCTGAGACATCCAGAATCACGTTCCCGTTGTCAGTGGTGTATCCCTCGCGCAATTTCGGTTGGCCGCCCAGTCTTACCAGTTCGCGCGCCACGTAACCTCTGGCCATGGGAATGACTTCCAGGGGCAGGGGAAATTTGCCCAATACGCCAACCAACTTGGATTGATCCACCACGCAGATGAACTGCCGGGCACATGCGGCAACAATCTTTTCCCGGGTTAGCGCGCCGCCGCCGCCCTTGATCATGTGGAAGTGCTCGGTGATTTCGTCCGCGCCGTCCACATAAATATCCATGCCTTCCACGTTATTCAAATCGTGGACCGCTATTCCGTAACTTTTGAGGCGCTGGGCGGTCGCTTCGGAACTGGCCACTGCGCCATCGATACGCCCCTTGATCTTGGCTAGTTCGTCGATGAAATAGTTGGCGGTTGAACCAGTACCCACTCCGATGATGCCGTCCTTGACGTATTCAACGGCAGCTCTGGCCACCGTCTGTTTCATTTCGTCCTGTGTCATCTCGCTTGCCTTTTCTCCTGTCAACCTGCAAAGATAGCGGGATTCACGGATTTTCTCAAACTTCCATAACAACATGACAATGCCTGTTGACGATTATCTCGAACGCATACTGACCGCACGCGTCTATGACGTGGCAATTGAATCCCCGCTGGAACTGGCGAGCAATCTGTCGCGTCGGCTCGATAACCAGGTCTGGCTCAAGCGCGAGGATCTGCAGCCTGTGTTTTCCTTCAAGTTGCGCGGTGCCTACAACAAAATGGCCAGCCTGACGCCCGCCCAGCTCAAGCGCGGCGTCGTCGCGGCATCCGCCGGCAACCATGCTCAGGGAGTGGCACTGGCCGCGCAAAAGCTTGGAGTAATGGCAACGATCGTCATGCCTGTGACCACGCCACAGATCAAGATCAGCGCCGTGGCGGCGCGCGGGGCCCAAGTGGTGCTGCACGGGGACTCCTATTCGGACGCGTATGACCATGCGCGCTTGATCTCACGCGAACGCAATGCCAGCTTCGTACATCCGTATGACGATCCGGCCGTGATTGCCGGCCAGGGCACGATTGCCATGGAAATGTTGAGGCAGCACAGCGGCCCCATTCATTCTGTATACGTGCCGGTGGGCGGCGGTGGCCTGATCGCCGGTATCGGCGTATACATCAAGCGTTTGCGTCCTGAAATCCGGGTAGTGGGGGTGGAGCCGGAAGATGCCGATGCCATGGCCCGTTCCCTTTGCCGCGATGAACGGGTGAAGCTCGCCAACGTGGGCATCTTTGCTGATGGCGTGGCGGTCAAACAGGTCGGACTGGAGACCTTTCGTCTAGCCAAGCTGTACGTGGACGAAATCATCCGGGTGGACAACGATGCCATCTGTGCGGCGATCAAGGATGTGTTCGAGGATACTCGCTCCATTCTTGAACCAGCCGGAGCACTTTCAATCGCTGGCCTTAAGGCCGCCGTGCGGGGCGATCGGCTCAAGGGCAAGAATCTGATGGCGATTGCCAGTGGCGCCAACATGAATTTTGACCGCCTGCGCCATATTGCGGAACGCGCTGAACTGGGCGAGCGCCGCGAAGCAATTCTGGCGGTGACTATTCCGGAAAAACCGGGCAGTTTTCGCGCCTTCTGCTCATTGCTGGGGGCGCGCAGCATTACTGAATTCAACTATCGCTACGCAGATCCGGCAGCGGCCCATGTGTTTGTCGGCCTGCAGATTCACGGCCGCGACGAGGCCGACAAGCTGATCGCGCAGTTGCAGCAACACGGCCTGGATGCCCAGGACCTGACCGACAATGAAATGGCCAAATTGCATATCCGTCACCTGGTCGGCGGGCGAGCTCCCCATGCCATCAACGAGCTGGTTTACCGGTTCGAGTTCCCGGAACGGCCCGGCGCCCTGATGAATTTTCTCAACAGCATGAGCCGGGGCTGGAATATCAGCCTGTTCCATTACCGCAACCACGGGACGGACTACGGCCGGGTGCTGGTGGGTATCCAGGTGGCGGAAAAGGAAAAGCCGGCTTTTCGCAAGTTCCTGGAAAAGCTTGGCTACCGCTACTGGGACGAATCCCGCAATCCGGCCTACAAGTTGTTTCTGGACGGATAGCGGGGACTCGCCAAAGACTGATTTCTTCGTGATGGCTCGGGAATTGATGCCAACGGGCAAGACGGGCCGGACCTCAGCCGCCTGGCTGTGAAGAGAAGGTCAGAACGCCTATGCTCGGCCATTGCGGACCAAACTGGCTATGGTGCATCACGGCAAGACGAATCGGCCTGTGTGCCACGCCGAGTGAGGGTCAGTCCGGCCATGTGCAGAAGTCAGCTGGTTCTGACCAAACAAGGGTAGCCTCGTTGCACCCGATAGGGTTCGCACGCCCGCCTCTGTACGCGTTCCTCAGCACCCGGATTTCACCGTCGCGCACCATGGGAAAATCAGCCAGGGCTTGCCGACATCGAACACGATGAATTCTTGCGCTGCGTTCAGCAGGCGCCTTCCTGGCGAAACCAGGGAAGCCCGTAAGGTGCAGTCTCTCCAGACAGGGCACGATCGAACAAACTCCGCAGGGAGTCATGGGTGGCGGGGCTTATGATGCGCCGTGATAAGCTTTGAAGTCATGAACCGGAATTACTTGCTTTGGTTTTTGGCGAGCACGCTAGCAGCAATAAGCAGTCAGACAATCGCGGGTAACGATGATGCGTTTCTGCGTGCCAGGCAGGCCTTTTATGCACAAGATGCAAGGGGGTTCGAACGCCAGGCGGGGCGGGTGGACAAAAGCTATGTGCTTTATCCCTATCTGCAATACTGGAGTATCAGCCGGGATATCAAAGGCGCAGGCGATGCCGCCGTGGCTGACTTTCTGGCCAGCCAGCCCGATACATGGTTGGCCGAAAAACTCCGTGCGGACTGGCTGAAGGATCTGGGGCGCCGCGAACTGTGGCCCGCCTACCTGCCGGAATATGCCCGCCTGGCCAGCCCGGATATGACCCATAAGTGCTACGCGCAGCGCGCCGAACTGGCCGCAGGCAGTAAGGCCCATCTACGTGAGGCGGTCAGCTTGTGGTTCACGGGCAGTGATTTGCCTGCCGCTTGTACCCCATTGTTTTCCCGACTTATATCTCTCGGCTACCTCAGGCAGGAGGATGTCTGGCGGCGCCTGCGGCTAAGCTTGCTGGCGGGCAATCCCGGCGTGGCAAAATCTGTGGCCACTGCCCTGCCGCCCGAACTGAGACCTGACTCGGTTTTAATCGATGCAGCCGGCCGGGACCCTGACGCATTGCTTGAAAGCGGTAAACTGGATCTGACGCGTCGGGCCGACCGCGAAGTCATGCTGTATGCCCTGGACCAGCTGGCCAGGATTGATCCGGACCGGGCGGCAAATCTGCTAGAAGGGTTGGTCACACATTTGCCCGAATCGGACGGGCATACAGCCTGGGGCTTGGTGGGGTTTCGCAGCGCATTGTTGCACCATCCCAAAGCCCTGATCTGGTTTCAACGGGCCGGCACCCTGGCACTTACCGATATCCAGCGCGAGTGGTGGGCGAGGGCGGCACTGCGGGCTGCTCAGTGGCGCCAGGTATTCGAGGTGATCAGCAGCATGGGCGACGAGACGCAAAATCAAGCGGTGTGGCGATACTGGAAGGCCCGCGCGCTTAAGAATCTTGGCCGGACCTTCGCTGCAGATGCGCTGCTGGGACCCCTGTCCAGTGAATTTAATTATTATGGCCAGCTTGCAGCGGAAGAACTGGGAGCGACGGCGGGCAATCCCGTGACCGATATCCGGGTTTCGGGAGAAGAAATAAAGAGCCTGGGCAAAGACCCGGCCATTGCCCGGGCGTTGGCGCTTTACCATCTAGGGCTGCGGGCCGAAGCCACAGAGGAATGGAATTGGGCGATACGCAAGGATGATGACCGTCAGCTCTTGGCGGCGGCCGAACTGGCCCGGCAGCAGGAGTGGTTTGACCGCGCGATCAGTACCGCGGAGAAAACCCGTGAGCAACACAATTTCGACCTGCGTTTCTTGACCCCGTTTCGTGAGCAGGCTTCTGCCTACGCGCGGGAATATCGGCTGGACGAGGCCTGGATCTACGGCGTGATTCGCCAGGAAAGCCGTTTTGCTGTGGAAGCCAGATCAGGGACCGGGGCCATGGGTCTGATGCAGTTGATGCCGGATACCGCACGCTGGATTGCCCGCAAGCTCGGGCTTCACCATTTCAAGGCGCACGATGCCCACAATGCCGATACCAACATCAAGTTCGGCGCCTATTATCTGCGCGCGCTGATGGATGACTTGGACAACCAAGCGGTGTTGGTCACCGCCGCATATAACGCGGGACCGCGACGGGCACAGCGCTGGCGTGACGAACGGGCCATGGAGGGATCAATCTATATTGAAACCATTCCGTTTAACGAAACCCGGGAGTACGTGAAGAAGGTCATGAGCAATGCCATGTTCTATGCAGTCCGCTTCGGCAAGCCCTCTTCCCTGCTGAAGGACCGGCTGGGGGTGATTCCGGCGCTTGCGCGGGCAGTTCCGCTTGCCATAACCCCGGAAGACAAGAGTCCTGACCTGCACGATAAGGCAGCAAGGGGTTAGAATTTTTTTATTTTAGGATTCGAATTAGCAGCGTATGAACATACAAACCATTTGTGTACTGGGGGGATCTGGCTTCGTCGGCCGCGCCGTAGTGAGCCGGCTGGCGGCAAGAGGCAAGCAGGTGACAGTGCTGAGTCGAAAACGCGAACGCTCCAAGGAGTTGATCTTGCTGCCTACCGTTGAAGTGGTGGAAGCGGACGTCCATGACGAAAGGGAACTCTCGCGGCAGTTCCACGGCGTGGATGCAGTCATCAACCTGGTGGGCATCCTGCATGAAGAGCCGCAGGGCAAGGGCAACGCCGCGGTTGATCGGCGCAGGGACTTTCAGCAATGCCACGTCGAACTGCCTAGAAAGATTATCCAGGCCTGCACCGAATCTGGCGTTCGCAGATTGCTGCACATGAGCGCGCTGGGCGCCAATGTGGACTCCCCGTCCGCCTATCAACGCTCGAAGGGGACAGGTGAAGCCATCGTGCGGGACGCGGGCATGCGGAGCCCGGCGGGCCTCGACACTACCATATTTCGTCCCTCGGTTATTTTTGGCCGCGATGACAGCTTCATCAGTCTGTTTGCCCGATTGACCCGCTGGTTTCCGGTCATTCCGCTGGCCAACGCGAATACACGCTTTCAGCCGGTATGGGTGGAGGATGTGGCGCGCGCATTTGTCGATTGTGTGGAAGACAGTAGCAGTGTTGGAAGAACTTACGAGCTTTGCGGACCCAAGTCCTATTCCCTGCGGGAAATCGTCGAATACGTCGCCCATCTGCAGGGGCGACGCACACGTATTATTGCCTTGAACGACGGCCTGTCCTATCTGCAGGCCTGGGCCATGGAATTCAAACCAGGGGCCAAACTGATGACCCGGGACAACTACTATGCCATGCGGCAGGACAATGTCTGCCAGGGGCAATGGCCATTGCCATTCACTTGCACGGCGCTTGAAGCCGTGGTTCCGACCTATCTCAATCGGCAAAGTCCGCGCGCCCGCTATGACGCGTTCCGTGGACATGCGCGACGACATTAAGAATTGGGTCCTGCAGGCGTTTTGCTGGATGAGCTCGCACACACTGTGAACCAGTCCGGGCTAGTGGTTTTCCAGGTGGGTGGTGCCGTTCGGGACGAACTGCTGGGGCTTCCGGTGCAGGACCGCGACTACGTCGTCGTGGGGGCAAGCCCGGAAAGAATGACCGCCCTCGGCTTTAGGCCGGTGGGCAAAGATTTCCCGGTCTTTCTCCATCCCCAAACTCACGAGGAGTATGCGCTTGCGCGAACCGAGCGAAAATCGGGGCGCGGTTACAAGGGCTTCACCTTCCATGCCGGCCCGGATGTCACCTTGGAGGAGGATCTGCGCCGGCGTGACCTGACCATCAACGCCATGGCGCTGGACGGGAATGGCACGCTGGTGGACCTATATGGCGGCCGGGCCGATCTCCAGGCCGGCATCTTGCGCCACGTCAGCGCGGCATTTGCCGAAGACCCGGTGCGGGTTCTGCGCGTGGCGCGTTTTGCCGCGCGGTTTGAGTCGTTTGCCGTCGCGCCGGAGACGATGGCGCTGATGCGGCAGATGGTGGCCGACGGCGAAGTGGATTATCTTGTTGCAGAGCGCGTGTGGCAGGAATTGTCGCGCGGACTGATGGAGAAGCGTCCGTCACGCATGTTGCAGGTGTTGCGGGACTGCGGCGCGCTGGAAAGGATTCTGCCCGAAGTGGACCGGCTGTTTGGCGTGCCCCAGCGCGCGGAATTCCACCCCGAAGTCGACACAGGTATTCACGTCATGCTGGTGGTGGACTGGGCGGCCCGACAGGGTTACAGCCTGGCGGTGCGCTTCGCCGCCCTGATCCACGATTTGGGCAAAAGTACGACGCCTGCCGCTGAATGGCCCACCCACCACGGGCACGAAGCCAGAAGCGCGACCTTGGTGCGCAGCCTGTGCGAACGCATCCGCGTGCCGGCTGATTGCCGCGATCTTGCCATTGTTGTAGCGCGCGAACATGGCAAGGTGCACCGCGCCCGCGAGCTCCGTCCGCGCACCGTAGTCGAACTGCTGGAACGCGTTGACGCATTTCGACGCCCCGAGCGCTTCGCGGAGTTTCTGCAAGCCTGCGAATGCGATTTTCGTGGTCGCACCGGGTACGAGGACCGCGATTTTCCCGAAGCCGACTATCTGAAACAGGCCCTGCACGCCGCCCGCAGCATAGACGCAGGTGTGGTTGCGCGAAGCACAGGCCCCGGGAGGATCAGGGCCGCGGTTTTTCAGGCACGCGTGGCAGCCGTATCGAAGTGGCAACAGCGCGGCTAGCCTGCCATGGAGCATTATCGGAGTGGACAACATGCGGCCAAGAGGCCTGCATAGCTGATTGAGGGAAGTCTGATCCAGACGCTTGAGAAGTTGGCATTAGCGGTGTGACAGGTTGCCCCTATTTCGGGCGGCCCACCAAAACTGCCGGCGGTGCGTTCCCGCCCTGCGCACCCGGTTTGGGCCGCAAGGACGGAATACCTAATGCGGGCTGGTGGCGGTCAAACTATCTGCCGTGGTGATCGCGGCGGCCCCAGTTTCCATAACGCCAATGATCGCCATCCCAGCCATTGTGCCTGTGGCCACCCCCATCCCAACGATAGGGTTGGTAGTAGTGGTTGTCCCAGCGGTATGGATAGACATAGCGGGCCGCGGGAACCGCGAGCCATGGGCCGGGGTAGTAATCAGCATAGGTCCAGTAGCGTTCGCCGCCCAAGTCATACAGGATCTGAAAGTGGTTGCGGGCATCCTGGAACCCGAAGGAAATTGCAGGTTCCACACGGATGACGCGTCCGTAGCCACCGTCGTGATCCCAATCCGCCCAGCTCGGTGCGCTGAAGGCGGCGCCCAACATCAATAATACAAGTGCCTTCTTCAACATGATCTAGTCCCTCATGTCAGTCCTCATAGTAAGGGTTGCGAAAGTATGGCGTTTGCCGGCCCGGGGAAACCTCAACGTTCACATCCAGCCAGCGGCCCGGGTCATTGGCCATGCGCGTGCTGTACTGCTGGCCGTGGTAGCTGTAGACCACGTCGTAGCCCACCACAACGTCACGGAAACTGTCAGAGACCTGGCAGTGTTCCACCTGGCGCGGACGGGCGCGGCGATAGTAATGGTCATCGCCGTCGATGCGGTCACCGATCACCGCGCCCGTGGCAGCACCGATTGCAGCACCGGCTACCCTGCCTGCGCCTCTCCCCACCGTGGAGCCCAACAGGCCGCCGGTGATCGCGCCGAGTATCGCACCGCCGTTGTCGTTGCGGCTGCGGTAGACCTCTTCGTCATAGCCGACGGTTTCGGTCCAGCACTGCTGGCGCGGCTCGTTGATTCGGTCATACACCGGCGTTGACGAGATGACTCGCGCCTTATCCGGAAAGCCGGGACGGTAGTCAGCCTGGGCACTGGCGGCGCCAAGTCCCATTACGGTTGCCAGTGCGATAACAATTGGTCTGAATTTCATGCTTACTCTCCTCTATATAAATGCACGGTCTGATCAACGGCGACCGCGCGAATCGTACTCATCACGATGGCGACGCTCATACCCATAGCCGTAACCCCGATCGGCCTCTCTTCTGTCCTGCCTGACTGTTTCAGGCGGCTGCGCCTGCCGCTCAGGGCGTTTTTCCCTGCGAGCCTGTCGGGCATCCCACCTATCCTGTTGCGCAGATTCCCGGTAGGCCAGATACCCGCCATCAAATGCATGGACCTGGACAGGCAGGAAAGCGCTTAGCCCGCAGATGCTCAACAACAACACATTAAGCTTCAGTCTCATTTCTTGCTCCCATGGGGTCGACGTTTCTGCCTTCCACGATTTGCAGTTTGAGTGAGGAAAGTAACCATGCGGTTTCCCGCAAAGAGTATTTTGTAACAACATGTAACCTCTTTGTTTCCCGGAGGGCGAGGCTTTATAGTTTGGGCATGAGCAAAGAACTGATTTACGTGGTGGATGACGACCCGGGCATCCGCGACCTGTTGACGGAATATCTGGACAGTCAGGGCTATGAGGTGGAACAGGCCGATGGCGCCGAGGCACTCGATAATCTGCTGGCGGAGCGGGTTCCGAGCCTGGTCGTTCTGGATCTGATGATGCCTGGTGAGGACGGGCTTTCCATTGCCCGGCGACTCAAGGCCACAGTCGGGACTCCGCCCATCATCATGCTATCCGCCAGGGGCGAGGACATCGACCGGATCATTGGTCTCGAGGTGGGGGCGGATGACTATCTGCCCAAGCCCTTCAATCCGCGTGAACTGCTGGCCCGCATAAAGGCAGTGCTGCGCCGGGGCACTGCGCTTGCAAACGAAGGAAAAATGCGCATCGTGCGCTTTGGTCCCTTCACCTTCAACCTCGACGCCCGCAGTTTGAACCGCGAGGACGAAGAAATAGTGCTGACCAGCGGTGAATTCAGCCTGCTGGAGATTTTCGTGCAGCACCCCAACCGTGCACTTTCGCGCGACTGGCTGATGGATCAACTGCGCGGCTTTGAACGCGATCCGTTTGATCGCAGCGTCGACGTGCGGGTCAACCGATTACGCAAGAAGATCGAAGCGGATGCGACCAATCCGCGTTACATCAAGACGGTTTGGGGACAGGGCTATTTGTTTGCCCCAGCCGGGAAAGAATGAGGCTAAAGCCTGCTTCCCTGTATTCCCGGACCGCCCTGATTCTGGCTCTGGCCTTCGTGCTGTTTCAGGCGGCGGCATATTGGGTGGTTTATCGCACCCTGGTGCTGCCGGTGGCCCAGCGCTCGGCGGACGATCTGGCGGGTCTGGTGATATTGTCCGCCCAGACTTGGGTTGAGTTGCCGCCGATCACCCGCCCGGCCTTCGAGGAAGAACTGGCCTACAGGCATGGGTTGCGGCTGACAGCCCAGCCTCTAACCGACCCTGTTCCGGCGCCTCATTTTGCCTTCAAGAGACAAGTTGTCCAGGCCCTTTCGAAGCGTTTGGGGCATGCACTATCCCTATCGGGCCGTCGCCAGGACGCGTCAGTCTGGGTTGCCATCCCAGTGGGCGGCAGGGAACTGAGGGCTGGCTTTTTTCCTAACCGTTATGCCGTGCGCCCGCCGTTGGCGGCGGCGACGCTGCTGTCCCTGGGTGCGTTCCTGGTGCTGCTGACTGCGCTGGTGCTGGTGCGGCGTATCACCGTTCCTTTGGCTCGGGCCGCCCGGGCCGCCGAACAAGTGGGGGCGGGCCATTTCCCTGCGCCCTTGCCGGAAGGCGGTCCGCAGGAATTGGCGGAATTGGCCCGAAGGTTTAACCGCATGAGCCGGGAAGTTCAGGCCTTGCTGGAGAACCGCACCACCTTGCTGGCGGGCGTCTCGCACGATCTGCGCACGCCGCTGACCCGGGCCCGGCTGGCGCTGGAGTTGCTGCAGCAACGGCCGGAGCTGCAGCGTATGGTGCGGATCGGCCAGGATCTGGAGGAAATGAACACGCTAATCGCTGGCTATCTGGACCTGGCCCGCAGCTTCAAGGTCGAAGAGCCCGAGAAGGTGGAGTTGGCGCAGGCCCTGCGAGAGATCGCGTCCCGAACCGGAGGCGTGCGGGTCGAGGCCCAGCCCTGTACCGTCCGAATCGGCCGGCAGGCCCTGGCTCGCATCCTGTCCAACCTGCTGGAAAACGCGCGGCGCTATGGCGGCGGCGAGATTGGCTTGCGGCTTGTGAGGGATAAGAATTGGGTGCGTATTCAGGTGCTGGATAAAGGGCCAGGGATTCCGGAGGAAGAGTTGGACAAGGTGTTTCGCCCGTTTTATCGCCTGGATGTCTCCCGCGCCAAAACCACCGGAGGAACAGGTTTGGGGCTGGCGATTGTGAAACAACTGGCGGAAGCCAATGGCTGGAAAATCCGCTTGCGCAACCGGCCGCAAGGCGGCCTGGAGGCCGAGCTGGAAATTCAGATAACGCGCTAGATGTGTTGCCTAATGTTGATCCAGGTAACGGGTCAAACGCAGTTCCACAAAGAGCACTGACAGGGAGTACATGGACAGGCGCGCGGTTCGGCCCAGGAAATAACCCAAGGCCAGACGGCTGAAGCCCAATCGCAGCATCAAGCTGCGACCCAGACGAAAATTCACGTTTTCAGTAGGCACAGAGTCGACGGCCAAACAGGGAAAACTGGACGAACAGCAAGGACAGACTGAACAGGCGCATGCGCTCGGTCTCTCCCTGGAACCAGGCAAACGGCTGGGAGGACAGTTCCATCATAAACAGGTTCTTGCCAAAACGTACTTTCATGATTGTTTCCTTTCCTTAAACGGGCATCGCCCTTGTCCAAACTAATGCAAACTCAATGCCGATTTCCTTCGAACTCGCAGCCCGCTTGTAGACTGTTGATTGGAAAGGTAAATGTTGTTGTAGCCCGGAAAAGCGGCCAACTCGCCACGTGCAATAAATATGAGTTTCCGACACCCATCGGCCGGTAATGAAGAAATGTTGACGCACTGAAGGAAAGTTAGCTTCAAGACATAAGAAGATCAGGAATGGGTCCGTCGTTCTCCTGGTTTCAACCTGCGATCCGGGTATCGTCCCTGCGGC
>JBAWGM010000024.1:0-1968 GCA_049592895.1 Thiobacillaceae bacterium
CTTGAAACCACATCAAAGAACGACCGTAGCGACTCTGCTGGAGGCGGGCACGAGCCAGCGCCAGATCGGGCGGCTGACAGGCATCGACCGCAAGACGATCCGCGCCGTCCAACTGGGCCTGGCTGTCGAGCGGGCAAATTCCCCCGGGGTGGCCACCGGCTCTGTCGTGGTGGGCGATCAAATTCCCCCACCCCGGCCACCGGCTCTGACGAGCACCCCGGATGACGAAACCCCGCGCGTGACCCCCTCGGGGTGCGAGCCGTACCGGGCCTGGATCGAATTGCAGGTTGGCCTTGGTCGCAACGCGGTGAGCATCTATCAGGACTTGGTCGAGACCCACGGCTTCACGCACGCCTATAACTCGGTGAAGCGCTTCGTGTCGAAGTTGAAGGCTCGAACCCCCGAGCGCTTCGACGTGCTGGAGTTCCTGCCTGGCGAGGAGGCGCAGGTGGATTACGGCCAAGGCGCGCTGACCCTGGTCCGCGCCGGCCAGTATCGGCGTCCGTACCTGTTCGTCATGACCCTGAAGTTCTCCGGCAAGAGCTTCCGCAAGGTGGTGTGGAAGACCAGTCAGGAGATCTGGGCGAAACTGCACGAAGAGGCGTTTCGCGCCTTCGGCGGCTGTCCGCAGTACGTGGTGCTCGACAATTTGAAAGAGGGCGTGATCCGCCCCGACATCTACGCCCCGGAACTCAACCCGGTCTACAGCGCGATGCTCGCGCACTACAGCGCGGTGGCGGATCCATGCCGCGTACGGGACCCGAATCGAAAGGGTACCGTGGAAAGCGCAATCCAACATACCCAGAGCACGGCGCTCAAAGGGCGCAAGTTCGACTCGATCGAGGCGCAGAACACCTGGCTCGCGCACTGGGAAGAGCGTTGGGCGGCATTGCGGATCCATGGACGCAAGAAGCGTCAGGTGCTCGAAATGTACTGCGAGGAGCAGCCTCACCTGCGCGCGTTGCCGCTTGAGGGGTTTCGCTACTTCAAGCAGGAGACGCGCACCGTGGACGACGCCGGGCTGGTCCAGGTCGAGCGTTCCTACTATGCGGCGCTGCCGGCCGCTCCATACAGCGAAGTGACGGTACGCATCTTCGAGCACGCCATCGAGATCCTGGACGCCGCAGGCCAGGTGCTGCGCCGGCACGACAAGGCCGCTGCCAAGGGCAAGTTCGTCATCGAGCACACCGATCGCATCTTCAATCCCTCACGCGAGAGCGCGCGACTGCTCGCCAAGGCGGAACGGATCGGACCCCACGCGGCCGCCCTGGCGCGTGAACTCTTCACTCGCCTCGGGCGCCCCGGCCACCGGGCGCTCTATGGACTCGCGAATCTGGCTCGCCACTACCCCTGTGCCGACATCGAGACGGTGTGCGCGCGGCTGCTCGAGGCGCACTGCTTCTCCTACGCCGCGCTCAAGCGCGCGCTGGAACGTAAAGCCGCCCAGACCCAGGTGCCGGCCCCGAACCTGGCCCAAACCGGATCCCACATCCGCACCATGACCGAATATCAATCGTTCTGGGAGACCCACTCCCAGACTCACCCCCAGGAGGATTCCGATGACAATGTCCATCACTGAACTTGAACGCTCACTACGCGCACTTCGCCTCTCCGGCATGGGCGCAACCTTGCAGGCCCGGGCACTCGCCGTGGCCAGTCACGAAATGGATTTTATTGAGGCCTTCTCGTGGCTCGTCCAGGACGAGCTGGACCGCCGTCGCTCACGATTGCTGGAGCGCCGCTATACGCTCTCCCGGCTCGATGAACGCAAGGACCTCAAGGATCTCGATTGGGGCTACAACCCCACGATCCCCAAGCGCACCGTGCTCGAGCTGGCGACGCTGAAGTTCGTCGACGCACGCGAGGATGCGTTGCTGATCGGTAAACCCGGTACCGGCAAGAGCCATATCGCCAAGGCCCTCGCCTTCAACGCCGTCACCCGTGGCTACAAGGTGCTCTACCGCGAAG
>JBAWGM010000025.1:0-7391 GCA_049592895.1 Thiobacillaceae bacterium
ACAGCAGCGCCACTGATCCCACGATCGGCCAGTGAGAGGGTTCGGGTAGATAATAACCACCAGGATGGCTGCTCATTCTTGTGTCTTCCTCCTTAATAATTCGACATTGATCATTAACGCGTCACCAGCATCACTAGCAGCAAAATCATCCCCACCAACAGTGCGGCGCCCACCAGGCCCGCGATAATGACCTGGGCGGGAGTCAATTGCGCCGCATCGGCGTCGTAATCACGCCGCTTGCGTACTCCAAAAAACCCCCAGAACACCGCCAGAACCGCTCGCCAGCCCGGTTTTTGCCGGTCAACCATCTTGTGCTTTGTTGTCTTCCACCTTGAAAAAGGTGTAGGACAAGGTCACGGTGTTCACGTCCTTCGGGATGCCCCGATCCAAAACAAGCATGACAGGCAAGCGCTTCTTCTCTCCACCCCTTAGGGCCTGCTGACTAAAACAGAAACACTCTATTTTTTTCACGTAGCGGCCGGCCAGGGCTGGGCCATAGCTTGCGATTGCCTGGCCGGAGATTTTCGAGCCAGCCATGTTCTCCACTTCAAACTCGGTCCGCACCAACTCGCCAGGATGAATTCTCAAACTGCTCTGCAGCGGCCGAAAATGCCAAGGCATGGACGGGTTCGTATTGGCGTCAAATTGCAGCGTGATCCAGCGCCCGCTGTCCACCTGTGTGTTCGCTGCCAATGTCTGCTCGTCTCCGGCATTGATCCCGGTCACCCTGCAGATCTGGTCATAAAGCGGCACCAGGGCATAGCCAAAGCCGAACATGCAGGCCGCGACCACGAGCAGCTTCTTCATTACCCGGGCATTTGTCGGACCCGTCACGACGGCTCAAAACCGGTCATGCATGACCGCCCAGATCGTGTACCCGAACACGCCGATCGCGATGGCCGCCAAGATGAGGCCGGTGCGTAGATTCTTGCGTTCTGGAGATTCCTGATTCATGGCTCGATATCACTATGCCGTTGCTTGACCCCAGCGTACCAATACATCACATCACCACTGGCGCAGTTTCAAAGGTGTGGTAGGGCGCCGGCGAAGGAATCGTCCATTCCAGCCCATGAGCGCCTTCCCAGACCCGGTCTGTCGCCTTCTGCCCTCCCTTCATGGCCTTGATCAGCACCACGAGGAAAATCAACTGGCTGAACCCGAAAATAAAGGCACCTACCGATGCAATTTGGTTGAAGTCCGCAAACTGCAGTGCATAGTCCGCCGTGCGACGAGGCATACCGGCCAGACCAAGGAAATGCATGGGGAAAAAGGTAATGTTCATCCCGATTGCCGATAGCCAGAAATGCCATTTCCCCATTTTCTCGCTGTACATGTGACCGGTCCATTTTGGCAGCCAGTAATAAACGCCAGCGAAGATCGCAAACATGGCGCCTGATACGAGCACATAATGGAAATGGGCGACCACATAATAGGTATCCTGAAGTTGGATATCCACCGGGGTGATGGCCAGTACCAAGCCGGAAAATCCTCCGATGGTGAACAAACAGACAAAAGCCACTGCAAACAGCATTGGCGTTTCAAAGGTCATCGAGCCCTTCCACATCGTGGCAACCCAGTTGAACACCTTCACCCCGGTAGGTATAGCTATCAACATCGTTGCATACATGTAGAACAACTGGGCGGTGGCGGGCATACCCACAGTGAACATGTGATGCCCCCAGACGATGAACGAGAGAATTGCGATGGAAGCGGTCGCATAGACCATGGACGCGTAGCCGAACAGCGGCTTGCGGGCAAAGGTCGGAATAACCTGGGAGACGATGCCGAAAGCGGGAAGGATCAGGATATACACCTCAGGGTGGCCAAAGAACCAGAAGATGTGCTGAAACATGACCGGGTCGCCGCCGCCCGCGGCGTTGAAGAAATGCGTGCCGAAGTGCCGGTCCGTAAGCAACATGGTCACCGCGCCCGCCAGCACCGGCATGACGGCGATCAGCAAATAAGATGTGATCAACCAGGTCCATACGAAGAGCGGCATCTTCATCATCGTCATCCCGGGCGCGCGCATGTTGAGGATGGTGGTGATGATGTTGATTGCACCCATGATCGACGAAGCACCCATGATATGCACAGCGAATATGGTCACGTCATAGCTTATGCCGCCCTGGATGAAGAGAGGCGGATACATAGTCCAGCCTCCCGCCACGGCGCCGCCAGGTAGAAAGTAGCTGCTTAATAGGAGAATGCCCGCCACCGGGAGCAGCCAAAAGCTCCAGTTGTTCATGCGTGGGAAAGCCATGTCCGGCGCGCCGATCATGAGAGGGACCTGCCAGTTGGCGAAGCCCGTCCAAGCCGGCATGATCGCGCCGAAAATCATGAGCAGCCCGTGCATCGTGGTGAGCTGGTTGAAGAAGTCGGGGTGGACCAACTGCAGTCCTGGCTGGAAGAGTTCGGCCCGAATAATCAGCGCCATGACACCCGCCAGCAGGAACATGATCCCTGCGAACCACAGGTACAGGCTGCCGATATCCTTATGATTGGTGGTCGTCACCCAACGCATGATTCCGCTAGGGTGATGCGCGTGGCCGTGGCCATCGTCGTGGGCGTGAACTGCGTCGTGCGCCATATTTTCTCTCTCCTAAAATGCTCTAATATCTTCCGGAATCGATGCTTAAGGGGCTGCTGGTGCTCCAGCGTCCCCGGACCCGCCGCCTTTAAGAGCAGCAACCTGATCAGGCTGCGCCATGTCGCCTTTCTTGTTGTCCCAGGAGTTGCGCTCGAAGGTCACCACCGCAGCGATGTCGACATCAGACAGTTGGGTTCCAAACGCCACCATGGCCGTCCCGGGACGGCCATTCAAGACGGTCTTGATGTGGCCCTCGATCGGGCCATTGACCGTCGTCGATCCGTTGAGCGCTTTGAACGTGCCTGGAATTCCCATGCCATTGGCCTGGTGGCAGGCTGCACAGTGGCCGTTGTAAACCTGCTCGCCCTTGGCCTTCAATTCAGCCAGGGTAAAGGTCTTGCCGTTATCTGCCGCAGCGGCAGTCGCGCCCTGTTTCTTGGATGCCAGCCAGGCGCGATATTCGTCCTCGGTGACCACCTTGACGACCACCGGCATGAAAGCGTGTTCCTTGCCGCACAATTCCGCACACTGACCTCGGAATGTGCCAGTTGAATCGGCCTTGAACCATGCGTCCCGGATGAATCCAGGAATAGCATCTTGTTTTAGAGCAAATTCGGGTACCCACCAGGAGTGAATGACATCTGCCGCGGTTATCAATAGCCTGACTTTCTTGCCGACCGGCACCACCAGCGGTTGATCCACCTCCAGCAAGTAGTGCTCGCCCTTGGTCTGCTGATTTTCGATCTGCTCCCTGGGAGTAGACAGCGTGCTGAGGAAGGACACGCCCTCGCCGAGATATTCGTAACCCCATTTCCATTGATACCCGGTAACCTTGATGGTCAAATCGGGATTGGACGTGTCCTTCATCGCCAGGACCGTCTTGGTTGCCGGCAGCGCCATACCGATCAGAATGATGAACGGAATGATGGTCCAGATGATCTCGACCGTCGTATTTTCGTGGAAATGCTCGGCGGCGTGCCCTACCGACTTCCTGTGCTTGTAGATTGAGTAGAACATGGCGCCGAACACGACGATGAAGATGCCCAGACACACGAGCATGATCAGGGTATGCAGGTTGTAGACATCCCGCGCCAGTTGGGAATGGGGCTCACGCAAATTGAGTTCGTAGCTCGCGCGGACTGTCGTCGACATCAACAGCCCGCCCAATGACAGCAGCGCTTGGGTAATTACGCGTCGATTCATTTCTCCCCCACTTTGTTCATTTGTGTATGTGTGTCAGCCTGACAACTGTTTGCTCAGCACCTGAGCAAGTTCAATGCGCCCTTCATCACTCAGGTGACGCCCAACCTCGGTATCCAAACCCTGCGACCGAATCAGCAGCCGGCAATTCGTTCCCCGCCGGTCACAGTCAACCCGGACCCGGGTCCAGAGCGCATTGAGTTCACGTTTTTCCACCCGGCCCTCGCGCCTGGTTATGATGCTCACCCGGTCCCGGTCGATTACAAGATCTTCGTAATCCGACTCGTGGCGCCTTATCACATCGAACGCCCAGGCGAGCACGCCCACCTCCAGGCCGGCAAACGGCATCACCGGCCAGTAACCCAGCAGGCAAAAGCCACCGGCAATCCCCAGGCTGACTGTGGCAATGATCCGGAATGCCAACTTGCGTGATGCGCCAGAAAGAGAACAATTCGGACGGGACTCAAACCGGCAAGTCCCTGAATGGTCAAGCTCGCCACGACTTTGCACGACTACCGCCATTAACTCAATTCACCAACGTGCCACATTAAGGCGCGACTTTACACCGGCGGGGTGCATTGCGACAAGCGTTTTGTTAGTTAAGTGATTGATTTATAGATTTAAGAATCTTATGTTACTGTATTCTGAAATACTGAATTAAATTCCAGAAACGGGGCAACCTGTTCTGGCAGCACCGGCACCATGCGGGGGATGACGCCCAGGCACGGAACGGTCAATCGCTGTCGCAAGGTGTCCAGGTTGGCCTCCATATGCGTCATGCCTGGATCGATTCGGTTGCCTACCCAGCCCGCCAGTTTCAAGCCCCGTATTTGTATGCTTTCGGCACTCATCAGTGCGTGATTCAGGCAACCCAGACGCAATCCGACCACCAGAATGACCGGCAAACCCAGCATCAGCGCCATATCTGCCGCGTCCTGATCGTCATTGAGGGGGACGCGGAAACCGCCCACGCCCTCGACGACGACCATGTCAGCCATTTCCAGCAATTGCGCCTTGCAATCGGCGATATGCGCAAGGCTGATATAGCCGCGATGTTGCCTGGCCGCTATATGGGGTGCAATGCCCGGCTCATAGGCATAGGGATTCACCCAGTCATAGGGAGCCTTGACGTTGGCTTCTGCCATCAAGAGCACAGCATCTTCACTTCGCAGTTGGCCGCCTTTCCATGTGCATCCGGTTGCAACCGGCTTCATGCCTGCCACTCGCAAGCCCATGGCAACCATGACGTGGATGAGTGCCGCGCTGACCAGCGTTTTCCCCACACCTGTGTCCGTTCCGGTTATGAAGAATCCGCTCACCGCAGTCCCCCGGCGGAACGCCGTTGCCCGACGTTGAAATGAACAATTTGCTGGCCATCGGCGAGCCGGGACTTGTCCCCCACCCAGGCATGCCCGTAGACGACTTCGTAGGTCGCGGGCAAACGGCCTTTCATGCGATAGTGTTCGTAGCTTTGCTCCAACCGTTGCCAGGCTCCCCGTCCCAGCATTCCACGCGGCCGATCGACCGATGCGTTGTGGGCGCCAATGCGTTTGATGTCCTGCATCAATGTCTTGAGATTCTCATACGTAAGCGTGATCTGCTCCATTTCCATCACCGGGTTCTGGTAACCCGCATGGACAAGCATATCGCCTATGTCATGCATATCTGTGAAACGGCTCACGTGGGGCCTCGCATCCATGGCAGCAAATACGGCACGCAATTCTTTTAGTGTATCCGGTCCAAAGGTGGAAAACAGAATGGCACCGCCGGACTTCTGTATCCGATACAGCTCGCGCAATGTCGCCGCCAGGTCGCCTGCCCACTGGAAGGCCAGGCTGGACCAGACAAAGTCCATTGTCGATGGCTTTAATGGCAGTCGTTCCAGGTCGCCGCACACATAACTCGGCGCGGGTCTTCCCAGGTTCTGCCAGCGGCGCTTCCACCCCGATGTTTGCCCGCGTGACAGCCGCAGCATGGCTGGCGCAAGGTCCATGGCCAGCAGCTCGGCCTGAGGAAAATACCGCAATAGACTGCGCGAACCGTAACCGGTTCCGCACCCTGCGTCGAGAATCCGGACGGGCGCGAGCTTTAGGTAATCCAAACGCTGTATCAGCCGATCGCAAATTTCCCGCTGCAACACCGCATGGACATCATAATTCGCCGCAGCCCGCTCAAAGGCGCGGCGCACTTCCCGCTTGTCCAGGCGGAATTCCTCAGCCACCGGCAGCATCCCGGATAATTTTCGCCACCTCAACCGGATGGGACAGAAACGGCGCATGGCCCGCTTTATCAATTTCCCGCAGCCGGGTGCCGGGCACGAGTCGCGCCAGCCAGCGGGCAGCGGCAAGCGGCGCCAGCTTGTCGCCGGATCCGTGCACCAAAGTTAGGGACACCCCAAGACTAGTCAGAGAGCCCCGCAGGTCGGTGTCCTGCAGAATTGCCAGTCCCGCCTGCAGCACCGCATTTTCCGGCCGAGGCTGGGCCAGCAGGCGCTCACGCAACAGCTTGATCACCGTGCGGACCGAGTCCGAACCCTGGGCCTGCAAGGCAAGAAAACGCCTCAACGTGTCCACGTAATCCCGCGCCAGGCTTTGCGAAAATCCCGCAAACACTTCTTGCGCCACTCCATGGGGCCAGCCTGGGCGGGTGACGAAACACGGCGTTGTGCCGATCAAGACCAGGCCGCGCAATTTTTCCGGCCAGCGCCGCGCGATCGACAGCGCCACCAGGCCGCCCAGAGACCAGCCAACCAACAGTGCATGGTCGGGTAGTTGGGGCGCCAGCGCTTCGGCCAGGGCTTCCACACCATAAGGCGATACGGAGTTGGCGCCAGCGTAGCCGGGCAGCGGCAGATTGTGGATGAGCCAATCGCTTGGCAGATGCTCAAGCAGCGGCTCCCATATCACTGGGTGCATACCCCAACCGTGCAACAATACCAACTCAGTCACGATTCCTCCTGCAAGGCGCCGATCAGGGCTTCCAGGTCATCATCCGTGTGTGCGGCTGACAAGGAAATCCGCAGCCGGGCCGTGCCTTTGGGCACCGTAGGAGTGCGGATAGCGGGGACTAGCAAGCCATGCGCAAGCAGTTCCCGCGACAAGCTCAGCGTCGCGTCATTGTCTCCCACAAGCAGCGGCTGAATAGGCGTCTCCGAATTCATCAGCGCCCAGCCATCAAGTCTGCGCAGGCCGGCCCGCAGTCGATCGATGTGCCGACGCAATCGCTTGCGCCGTACATCGCCCGCAGCAATCAGCCGCAGGCTCTCCACTAATGCGGCCCCCAGAAGGGGAGGCATGGCAGTGGTGTAGATGTAGGTGTGGGCCCGGTTGACCAGCCAGTCGATCACGGTTTCATCGGCCGCCACCGCCGCGCCGAACACCCCCGCACCCTTGCCCAGTGTCACCAGGTAAATAACGCGATCCGATTCCCTGGCAGCAGCGCTCAGCGCGCCTTCGCCCCGGTCGCCCAGCACGCCAAAGCCGTGGGCATCATCCAGATAAAGCCATGCATCAAATTCTTCCGCCAACGCCAGCAGTTCATCAATCGGCGCCAAGTCTCCGTCCATGCTGAAGACGGTGTCCGTCACGATCAGCTTTTCACTGGC
>JBAWGM010000026.1:0-5386 GCA_049592895.1 Thiobacillaceae bacterium
GCCATCGCAGCAGTAGTTGGGGGTGTAGCAGTTGTAGATCATGCTATGAGCAACACGACTGCCAGTTACGCTATGAAAGGCAAACCCCTCACAGACCCCGCCCGGCTTGATTGGGCAGGATTGTCGAGTCAGACCGAATTGGCACGGGGCGATGCGCCCGCCTACATCGGCACTAGTCTTACCGAAGCCCAAACGCAGAATGGGGCTGATAAGCCAGAATTATCGAAATGATGCCTGGAGCATTGTGGAGACGGTTTTTCAAAGGGCCGCTGCCGGCCGATTCAACAAAGCCGGAAGATAACAGCGGCCCGAGCCTTGGCTAGGCCTTCTCCATATTTCAGCAGGCCCTAAGTTCGTTTGTTCGATTGCGGCGCTTTTGCCAGAATGCTCTGTCGCGCCGCTGACATCCAGCCGATGAAAGCAACATCGCTGTTCGTCAATATTGCGGGAGGAAATTCCATGCAACCCCCAGACAGGCATCCTCCGCCGCCAGTTGGACACCATGATAGAGTTAAACGATGAAAGATGATCTGGCTGTTCAATTTGGTGTGCATGTCCCGCACTGGATGGACGTCGACAAGGATAAGGCGACTTACCACCGGATCTACGCCGCGACAGCGAAGTTGGAGTCAACGCCGGATAAGCAGGGCAACAGAAATTACATGGTGATGCTGACGTCCGGTAACAGTGACGGGGGCAAGCGGGCGACTTTGGCCTTCGCGGCGGCCTGCGCTGCGCTCTCCCTGGATCTTGACACCCATGTCTTCCTGATCGGTGATGGCAGCCACTGGGCTTACGAGGGTAGTAGCGACCCAGTCAGCGAGCCCGGGTTTCCGCCGCTTTCGGAACTGATGGATGAGTTCATCGATCTTGGTGGCGAAATCTACATTTGCGCGACCTGCGAGAGGGTTTGCAGCGAACCGGACAACAATGGCCTGCAGAAAAAGCGGCGACCGGAAATCCAGCCGCAAGGGCTGGCGTCCGTGCTCTCCTATGTGGTTGGGGGCACTTCGATCACCTTTTAACCATTGTTATTCGAGCGTGTAGCCAGCACAGCAGGCGATGCAAATGGCGCTGGGAAGGTTACAGTTTCCAGCGCTAGTTCCTACTGCCGGCCTTGGATAGCAATATCGAAAATGTGTTGGTCGGCAGCTTGTAATCCGCGCCTGGACTCGAATGTTGAATGGCTGTAGAAGATGAGCCAGTGGCCTGCAACTTCTCTGAATGGCGCTTCCTGGCCGGCTGAACGCCTACTGCATCATGCCAGAAAGCGGCCGCACGCCTGAAGGAGAACCGGACAGGGTGCGGCCTGCGATCCCTCAGCTAGATCTCGGTCTGCTCCGAGATTTCCAGTGCATCATCAACATCGATCCCAATGTATCGAACGGTGCTCTCCAGCCTATGGCCTTCAGTACATAGGCTTGACTATCTCCCGCGCCGGACTATGTCCCGCAGCACATGCAAACGCCAATGGCCGGGCATGCACATGCACTTCGCGGGACATAGGTGGCTGCGCTACAAGCCCTTGAGGAACGCGAGTAGCGGATCATTGGGCCGGTACCGGCCGGGTTTGCCCTCTGGTGGTTTCATCTTGTCGAGAATGGCCTGCTTCATCGCCAAATCGGCATCCAGATAGATCTGCGTCGTCTCGATCGACTCATGCCCGAGCCACATCGCGATCGTCGATTGCTCAACGCCCTCTTGCAGCAAGTCCATGGCAGTCGTATGGCGCAACACGTGTGGGCTCACACGTTTGCTATTCAGTGACGAGCACTTCACAGCGGCCGTTCTGACGTGCTTGTTGAGCAGGTAGTGCACGCCGTGGGAACTCAGATTGCCACCGCGTGCGTTGGGGAACAGAGGCTGGTCTTCGGTCAGCGGCGGCTCTCGTGCCCACGCGGCCAGTACAGCGCGTGTATTCTTGCTCAGTGGCGTGCACCGCTCCTTGCGTCCCTTGCCGATGACCCGAACGTGGGCACCAACGCCGACGTGCAGATCCTCATGCTGCAGGCTTGTCAGCTCCGACAGCCTCAACCCGGTCTGCACAGCCAGCAGCAGCAATGCGTGATCACGGCGACCCGACCAGCTTCGCTGGTCCGGCGCAGCCAGCAGCGCGTCGACCTCCTGTCGGCTGAGGAATGGCACCAGCGTGCGCGTGAACCGCTTGGCCGGAATGGCCAGAACGCGCTGGATCTGCGCCGAGTGCGTCGGCGCCTCGAAGGCCGCGAAGCGGAAGAACGAGTGCACAGCCGTCAACCGCAGGTTGCGCGTGCGGGCAGTGATGCCGCGTGCCCGCTCCATCTCGTCAAGGAAGGCCATCACCAGCGGCGCGTCAATGTCGTCCAGCGCCAGTGTCGAGGGCGCCTTGCGCAGGCGCTTCTGCACGAATTGCAGCAGCATCTTGAAGGTGTCGCGGTACGAGGCAATCGTGTGCGCACTGGCCCGGCGCTGCTGCATCAGGCGTTGGGTGAAGAACCGCTCCAGGAGAACACCGAAGCTGGGTTGGCCACTCATGACGACTCTCCCCAGCGCCGCTCCAGACGGGCCATCGCTTGGGCCATCAACTCGGGGTTGGCGCTCAGGTACCAGTAGGTGCCGGATATGCAGACGTGCCCGAGGTAAGTCGACAGCAGCGGCATCTCGCGCCCAGGTTCCTTGTCCGCCTGGTACCAGCGTATCAACGTCTGAAGGGCGAAGCGATGCCTGAAGTCATGCAGCCGCGGCCCCTTGCTCACACCGACCGCGCGCAGGCCCGTGCTGCGTGACAGCGTGTAGAAGGTTCGATGGACATGGCCGCTGTCGAGCCGATTGCCTCGGCGCGTTACGAACAGATAGGTGGAGACCGGGTGGCGGAAGAACTGCGCGCGTCGCTCGATGTAATCGGCCAAGATCGCGCTGGTAGACGGATGGATCGGCACCAACCGCCACTGGCCGAACTTGGCTCCACGAATCGTCAGGACCGCCTGCTTGAGGTCGACGTCGGCAAGCTTGAGGTTCAGCGCTTCGGACAGGCGCATGCCCGTCACACTGAGCAGGCCGATCAGGCCGTGGAACACCCACGGGCGCAGCGGTGTCGACGGCCAGGTCACAGGAAGTTCCAACGCCGCATCCAACAGTCGCCTGATTTCGTCCTCGGTGTACAGGTGTGGTCTGGCGCGCGTGGAGTGATGTGGCAATAGGCCGAGCGGAGGTATTTCCGTGCGGCTGTCGGTGGCGCTGCGATGGCGGGCGAAACCGCGCACGAAGCAAAGCCGTCGGGCCCACTCGGCGGGTTGTACCGATGCACATTGAGCCCACTCAACCGCCAGTCGGACGCTGATGTGCTCGGCGTCGTGCTCTTCAAGAAAGCTGACGAAGCGCGGCAACAACAGCCCTTCGCAGTGCATCTTGTAGCCCAGCCCCCGGCGCAGATCGATGTATTCCTGCAGGTCTTCGCGCAAGGAGTTCATCGTGCACTCCCGGGCCACGCCATGACCACGGTTCGCAGCGCGTCCAGATCTACCTTGGCATAGATGCTGGTGGTCTGCGGGCTGCGGTGGCGCAGCACTTGGCCGATCTCGGGCAGCGACGCACCTTGCCGCAGCATGTGGGCAGCCAAGGCATGTCGGAACTGATGCGAGCCACGATGCGGTGCGTCGACCTTGGCCCGCTCAAGTGCGTAGCGCACGATCGAACCCACGCCGTCCGATCCGTCCAGCAGACCGCGGATCGGCGCCATGGAGCGAAGGAAGAGGTGCCGGTCCCCACAGGTCGGTCGACCGTGCTGCAGATACGCGGCAATGGCAGTGCCAACATCGGCGGGCAGCGGCAGTAGGCTCTGCCTTCCACCCTTGCCGTGAATGCGCAGTTGCGCCTGGTCCCAGTCGATGTCGTCCAGAGTCAGTCTGATGATCTCGCAGGCGCGCAGCCCGAGGCGCGCCAGAAGCAGCAGCACAGCACGGTCACGTAGTCCGACCGCGGTCAATCGGTTGCAGCTGTCGATGGCGCGCTGTGCGTGCTCAGCAGCGATCGCCTTCGGAATCGGCGGCGTGGTCGTCCAGGTGGCGACGGACGGTACGCTGGCGGCGAGTCCAGCGGGGACTTCGCCACGAAACTCGCAGAAGCGCAAGAAAGACCTCAACGCATTGGTAACACCCTTCACGGCCGGGGGTGCCATGCGCTTCGACTCTTGTCGAATGAACGCGACAGTGTCGCTCGGGCGAAGGCCATGCAGGCAGACCTCTGCTTGCCCGAAGCGCCAGACCAGGAACTGCCGGGCCAACCTGGTGTAGGAGTCAACGGTGGCCGCCGCCAGCCCGTGATTGCGTTGTAGGTGTTGTGCGAAGTCGGTGGCGACGCGGTCAACAGCCGTCGTGTATGAAGCAGCGGCAGCGCAGAGCCCTCGCTCACGCAGAAAGAGCAACAGCAGTGTCAACGCTTGTCGCTCCTGGCGGCGCGTCTCAGTGCGTCGTGAGCGACGCCGGGCGCGACTGCGCTGAAATCGTTCGATGTCGTCGTCAGTCAGTGCTTCAACGTCAATGCCACGCCCCTCGCACCATCGGCCAAAGGCCAATGCGTGTCTCGCCACAATGCAGGCGTAGCCCGCCGAGTATTGCTGGTCGCCCAGCCAGGTGACGAACGAGCTGAGGTGCTCAGCAGACGTGCCGCCGATCGCACGGACCCGCGCATCGGCTATCTCGTAGGAATGTTCCAAGATGATCTCCTTGCGGGCGGAATTGCCCGACAAAGAGGATGACAATGTTCAGCGAAATCGTCGCCTGCCCCGGTAGATCAGGGCGTCAAGTACGCACGGGACATAGTCCGGCGCGGGAGATAGTCCAGCCTAGTATGACCAAGCAAGAGTTGGACAGCCCTTATGTTCTTTGTTCGCTTGTAGATCAGCGTCGCCTTGGTCCGTCGCATGGTGTGCGTGCCGTAGACCGTCGAATCGAGTCCGATGGCGGCAACCCATTGATGAACGATCCTGGCGTACTGGCGGGTGGAAACATGAGGCGATTTCGCCAGGCGGCTGGGGAACAGATACTGCTCTGGCTTCAAATTCGCCATTTCGATCCATGCCGAGACTGAAGATCTGGTCGGCTCGGTCAATTCGAACTGCACTGGATGTTGGGTCTTTCGCTGCACGACCATCGCTCTGGGCAATATCTGGTTGCCGTGCGTCACGTCCCGAACGTGCAGGTTCACAAGATCGCAGCCACGCAGCTTGCTGTCAATCGCCAGGTTGAACATGGCCAGGTCGCGAACCTGGTGCTCGTTTTGGAGGTGAATTCGGATTGCCCAGATGTCCTTAGGCTTGAGTGGCGGTTTCTGGCCGACCAGCTTGGCTTTATTCCATGGTTCGCGGTGTTGACTGAATTCCATGACAGACTCCTTCGTCGTTGATGGG
>JBAWGM010000027.1:0-6734 GCA_049592895.1 Thiobacillaceae bacterium
GGCATATTGGGCGGCATTTCTTCGGGCCAGCCCATCGTCGCTCACATCGCGATCAAGCCGACGTCTTCCATCCGCCTGCCCGGCCGCTCGGTCAATCTCAAAGGCGAGCCGATTGAAGTCGTTACCCACGGCCGTCACGATCCCTGCGTCGGCATCCGCGCCACCCCGATCGCGGAAGCGCTCATGGCCATCGTGATCATGGATCACGCACTGCGTCACCGGGCGCAATGCGGCGACGTGGTGAGCACGATGCCCCCGATCCCGGGCCAGATCTAGGCGCGAGGCGCGTACAGCCAGCCCCGGCGCACCAGGGCTTTCTCGATTTCCACGGCAACAAATACGACCGAGGACAGGGCCAGGCACAAGCCCAGCTCAGCCAGACTCAGCGGCGCGGTCTTGAAGATGGGCTGGAGCAAGGGCATATACAGGACGGCCAGCTGCAGCACAAAGGTCAGCAGCACTGCGCCCAGCATGGCGGGGTTGCTGAACAGGCCGAGGCTGAACAGGGATTCACGTTCGGAGCGGATCGCCAGCACATGGCACATTTGCGACAGGGTCAGGACCGTGAACACCATGCTTTGCCAGTGGGCATCGTTTGCATGCAGCGCCCAGGCCTGGACCAGGAGAGACAGCCCGCCGATCAATAGTCCCACCCACAGCGTGTGCTGCCAGATGCCGTGGGCGAACAGGCTTTCGCTCGGTGCGCGCGGGGCGCGCCGCATGATGTCGCGTTCCTCGGGCTCGACCGAGAGGGCAAGGCCGGGTAGTCCGTCGGTGACGAGGTTCACCCACAGGATCTGGATCGGCTGCAGGGGAACCGGCAGGCCAAGGAAAGGCGCGAGGAACAGCAGCCAGATCTCGCCCGAATTGCCAGTCAGCACATAGCGGACGAACTTGCGAATGTTGTCGAAAATGCGCCGGCCTTCGCGCACCGCTGCAACAATGGTGGCGAAATTGTCATCGAGCAGCGTCATGTGCGCCGCTTCGCGCGCCACGTCGGTACCCCCCTTGCCCATGGCGACGCCGATGTCCGCGCGCTTCAGGGCAGGGGCGTCGTTCACCCCGTCGCCGGTCATGGCAACGAATTCGCCCTTGTCCTGCAGGGCCTGAACGATCTTGATCTTCTGCTCCGGGTCGATGCGCGCATAGACCCGAACCCTTTCGACCTCGCTTTCGAATTCCTTGAGCGTAAGGCGCGCCAACTGGGTGCCGGTCAATACCTTGCCACCCTCTTCAATGATGCCCAGCCGCCGGGCGATGGCGCGCGCGGTGGCGGGATGGTCGCCGGTGATCATGACCGGAATGATGCCGGCGGCCTTGCAGGCTGCGACCGCAACGGCCGCTTCGGGCCGCGGCGGGTCGATCAGGGCGACGAGACCCAGGAAGGTCAGGCCGGTTTCCAGCGTGTCGGGCGTGAGTTCATCCGGCACGGCAGGCAGGTGACGCTGTGCGAAGGCCAGCACGCGCAGGCCTTGCCGGGCCAGCTCTTCCGCCGCGTCGTGCAGCGCGGCTCGGTCGATCGGGTGGATACCCTGTGCCGACAGCCGGTCGGTGCAATGCGGCAATACGGCCTCCGGGGCGCCCTTGACCAGAACCAGCACCTGAGCCTGGTCAGCATGAAGCGTGCTCATGCGGGCGCGTTTTGAATCGAAAGGGATTTCCGCGATTCGAGGCAGCACCTGGGCCAGGTCGCGCTTGTTCAACCCCGCGGCACGTGCGCCTACGAGAAGCGCAGTCTCGGTCGGGTCGCCAACCGGCTTGCCCTCCGCATCGAGGGCTGCGTCATTGCAAAGCGCCATGGCCACGCCCAGCTCGCGCCAGGGTGTTTGCTCAGTCGATGGAAGCGCCGATCGGCTTTCGCCATCTGCCAGCAGGCGATCGACCTGCATGCGATTAAGCGTCAGCGTGCCGGTCTTGTCTGAGCAGATGTAGGTGACCGAGCCGAGCGTCTCCACCGCAGGCAGGCGGCGGATGAGCGCGTTTTGTCTGACCATGCGGGCTGCGCCCAAGGCAAGCGAAATGGTGACCACCGCAGGCAGGGCTTCCGGTATCGCCGCCACCGCCAGGCTCACGGCGGTGAGCAGCATCGCCAGCGGCGGCTCGCCGCGCACCCAGCCGGCGACGAAGATGACCGTGCAAATCGCCAGCACCGCCAGCGCCAGCTTCTCGCCCAGCTTGCCCAGGCGTTTCTGCAAGGGTGTCTTGCCGGCTTCGCCAGACAGCAACGAGGCGATCTTGCCCAATTCGGTTCGCATGCCGGTGGCCACCACCAGGCCGCGCGCACGGCCAAGCGTGACGATGGTGCCCTTGTAGGCCAGGTTGAGCCGGTCGCCCAATGGCAGGTCGGCCTGCTCCAGCGACTCGACCCGCTTTTCCACCGGCTGGGATTCGCCGGTCAGCGCGGACTCGTTGATCTTCAGCGCGGCCAGTTCGATCAGGCGCAAATCCGCCGGCACGATGTTGCCGGCTTCCAGTTCCACAAGGTCGCCGGGAACGAGGGCGTTCGCATCGATCATTGCCGGGCGCCCGTCGCGAACGACGCGCGCCTTTGGGCTGGCCATCTTCTTGAGCGCCGCCATCGCGCGTTCCGCGCGGTATTCCTGGACAAAGCCGATCACGCCGTTGAGCACGACGATGACCACGATCGCGACCGCGTCCTGCGGCTCGCCGACGAAGCCGGCAATTACTGCCGCCGCGATCAGCACCAGGATCATGAAATCCGTGAATTGGGCCGCGAGCATGCTGAGCGGATGGCGCCTGCGCGCCTCCTGCAGGGCATTGGGACCGAACTGCTCAAGCCGTGACAGGGCATCCGCTGCAACGAGCCCCTGGCGCAGATCGCTGGCAAGGCTGCGGGTGGCCTGCTCCGCATTCAGGCAGTGCCAGGCTATGGGTTGATCACCGCTAGCAGGGGCCATGGCGGTGGAGCAACAGGCTATTCAGCACGTGGTTGCCGGAGGGCGGGAATATTTTGCACGGCGGGTTCAATTTGCTCAGCGATATTCAGGATAATGCACCAGCATGAATGACGTCCCCTACTGGCGCCTGTCTGGGTTCTACTTTTTCTATTTTGCTTTCGTTGGCGCCATGGCGCCCTTCTGGGGACTGTACCTCAAGTCGCTAGCGTTCAACGCGTTTCAGATCGGCGTGCTGATGTCGCTGCTGCAGGTAATGCGCATCTTCGCGCCCAACATCTGGGGACACATTGCCGATCGTACCGGCAAGCGCGTGGCGATCGTGCAGATCGCGGCCCTGGGCAGCTTGCTGTGCTACGTCGGTGTGTTTTTCGGCGTGTCTTTCTGGTGGCTGTTCGTGGTGATGGCCGGAATGAGTTTCTTCTGGAGCGCTTCGCTGCCTCTGGTGGAAGCCACCACACTGTCGCATCTGAAGACCAACACCCAGCACTACGGCAGGATCCGCTTGTGGGGCTCGATCGGTTTTATCGTGGTGGTGCTGGGGCTGGGCTACTGGTTCGATTACCGGCCGGTGGCCGATCTGCCCTGGGCGGTACTGGGATTCATCGCCGGCATCTTGCTGTTTGCGCGACGCATACCCGAAGCAGCCATCGAGGTACACGCCACCGATCATCTGCCGGTTTGGGAAATCGTCCGTCGGCCGGAAGTCTGGTCCCTGCTCGTAGCCTGCTTTCTGATGGCGGCCGCGCACGGGCCGTACTACACCTTCTATTCCATCTATCTGGTCGATCACGGTTACGCCAAGTCCACCGTGGGCTGGTTGTGGGCGCTGGGCGTGTTGTGCGAGATCGGTGTATTCCTGTGGATGCCGCGCATCTCACAAGGTCTGCGTATGGAGACCGTCCTGCTGGCCACCTTTGCCTTTGCCGTGGTGCGCTTTCTGCTGATTGCCTGGGCAGTGAACAGCCTGCCGGCCCTGCTGTTTGCCCAGACCCTGCACGCGGCCACCTTTGGCGCCTTTCATTCTGCGGCGGTCGCCCTGATACACCGGCATTTCCGCGGGCGTCATCAGACGCGCGGCCAGGGTTTGTATAACAGCATGGCCTTCGGCGCCGGCGGGACGCTGGGCGGGCTCTATTCGGGCGCTGCCTGGGAGGGACTGGGTCCCCAGGCCACCTTCAGCATAGCGGCAGCCTGCGCCGGACTGGCATTCATGCTGGTGGCATGGAATAGCGGCCGGTTGGCGACGTGAACCCCAGTGCGTCTTGACGGTCTGAGAGGGTATAATTTCAATCTTTTCCGCAGCTTAGGCAAGTTTCATGAGCGGCCGAACGCTTTACGACAAACTCTGGGATACCCACGTGGTGCATACCGAAGCGGATGGCACCACGCTTCTGTACATCGACCGCCATCTGGTGCATGAAGTCACCAGCCCGCAGGCTTTCGAAGGCCTGAAGCTGGCCGGGCGCAGGCCGTGGCGGGCGGGGACTTCGGTGGCGGTGCCGGATCACAATGTGCCGACGACGGATCGCGCGCTTGGCATCGCCGATCCGGTGTCGCGCCTGCAGGTGGAAACCCTGGACGCCAACTGCGCCGAGTACGGCATCATTGAGTTCAAGATGGATGACATTCGCCAAGGCATCGTGCATGTGATCGGCCCGGAAGAAGGGCTGACCCTGCCCGGCATGACTGTGGTATGCGGCGATTCGCATACCTCGACCCATGGGGCGTTCGGCGCGCTGGCGCAAGGCATCGGCACCTCGGAAGTCGAGCATGTGCTGGCCACCCAGTGCCTGGTGCAGAAGAAATCGAAGGCCATGCGCATTGTCGTGGAAGGCAAACTGGGAGAGGGTATGACGGCGAAGGATGTGGCGCTCGCCATCATCGGCGAAATCGGCACCGCGGGCGGCACCGGCTACGCGGTCGAATTCGCCGGCTCCGCCATCCGCCGCCTGAGCATGGAAGGGCGCATGACGCTGTGCAACATGGCGATTGAGGCGGGTGCGCGCGCCGGCATGGTGGCGGTGGACGAAAAGACCATCGAGTATGTCCGCGGCCGGCCTTTCGCGCCCAAGGGCGAATTGTGGGCCCAGGCAGTGGAATACTGGAAGACGCTGGTATCCGATCCTGACGCGCCGTTCGACGCCGAAGTGGCGCTGGATGCAGCCAGGATCAAGCCCCAGGTAACCTGGGGAACGTCACCCGAGATGGTCGTCACCATCGACGGCAAGGTGCCCGATCCGGCGCATGCGCCCAGCGAAGTGCAAAAGCACGACTGGGAACGGGCGCTTAAATACATGGCGCTGGAACCGGGCACCCCGATTGCGCGGATTTATATCGACAAGGTATTCATCGGTTCCTGCACCAATTCACGCATCGAGGACTTGCGCGAGGCGGCTGCGGTGGTCAGGGGCCGGCGCAAGGCGGCAAGCGTAAAGCTGGCCATGGTGGTGCCGGGCTCCGGGCTGGTGAAAAGACAGGCTGAAGAGGAAGGCCTGGACCAGATATTTCTCAAGGCCGGGTTTGAGTGGCGCGAGCCTGGTTGTTCCATGTGTCTGGCCATGAATGCCGATCGGCTGGAGCCGGGCGAGCGTTGCGCCTCAACCTCCAATCGCAACTTCGAGGGTCGCCAGGGGGTAGGCGGACGCACCCACCTTGTCAGTCCGGCCATGGCGGCTGCGGCTGGCATAGCCGGGCACTTTGTCGATGTCAGAACATTTTAGCCCGGCTTTGCAGTCAACGCTGACTTGCCCCCGGTGCGGAACCGCGACGGCCTGCGTCATGCCGCTTGATGCCTGCCAGGTACTTCTTGAGTGCCCGGCCTGCAAGGAGTTGCTGGAGCCCAAGCCGGGTGATTGGTGTGTTTTTTGTAGTTATGGGGACGTGCCCTGTCCCCCCGTGCAATTGAACAGGAGAAGTACATGCGTGTGTTGACAATCATTGTGGCCCTCGTCGGGCTTGTGAGTCTTTCAGCCTGCAATACCGTGCGCGGCATGGGTCAGGATATAGAAAACGCGGGCGCGGCCGTGAAAAACGCCGGCAGCAGATAAATGAAGGCCTTCACCCGTCACACGGGCCTAGTGGTGCCGCTTGACCGCGCCAACGTGGATACGGACGCGATCATCCCGAAGCAGTTTCTGAAATCAATCAAGCGCTCGGGATTCGGTCCCAACCTGTTTGATGAATGGCGATATCTGGACGCGGGCGAGCCGGGCAAGTCGAATCACGACCGCCCGCTCAATCCGGATTTCGTGCTGAACCGGCCGCGCTACCAGGACGCCTCCGTGCTGCTGGCGCGAGAAAATTTCGGCTGCGGATCGAGCCGCGAGCATGCGCCCTGGGCGCTGGAGGACTATGGCTTTCGCGCCATCATTGCGCCCAGCTTTGCCGATATCTTCTTCAACAACTGCTTCAAGAATGGCCTTCTGCCCATCGTGCTCGAGGCCGCCACGGTCGACCGGCTGTTCAAGGAATGCGAGGCGCACGAGGGTTACGCCCTGACCGTGGATCTGGACCGGCAGACCGTGACCACGCCCACCGGCGACGTGCTCAGCTTCAGCGTGGACGAAGGGCGCAAGAACCGGCTGCTTAACGGCCTGGACGACATCGCCCTCACGTTGTTGCAGGGCGACAAGATCAAGGCGTACGAAGCGCGGCGCAAAGTGGAAGCGCCGTGGCTGTTTGCTTGACCGCCAAGGACGCGAAATGCACGAAGTTATTTCCTCATCTTTTGAACCCTTAGTGTAGCCTGCGGTGAAAAGTAGCCTATGAAGCTTGCAGTACTGCCCGGCGACGGCATCGGCCCGGAAATCGTGGCCC
>JBAWGM010000028.1:0-5606 GCA_049592895.1 Thiobacillaceae bacterium
CACTGGGCCACAACGTTACATCGACAACAGAAGTCGATGCGATAATCGAGCAAGCCAGGCGTGCGGGATCGCGTATCCTCAGGCACGCAGGCAAGAAATTTGGGGGCGGCTACGCCGGCCATTTTCAAGACCCGGACGGGCATTTGCGGGAGGTGCCCTGGAACCCCGCAGAGCCCGATCATGCAAGATTAATCGACCCACACGGGAGCAATCAAATGCCGGACTTTCGAAGCATCGAACAGGCGCTCTGCGAGCGCCTCAAGCTCTTGCGCCGTCCTGTAGCCGTAACGTTCGCGGAAACCCCGCCCGCGGGAGTCGCCAAGTTCAGCGGCGCGGAGCCCTCGGGTTGCAGCTTCTGGCGCATCGCTGCCGCGGGGCGGACCTTCTATACCGTCCCGGGCGACCATCACAACTGCCCAATCGGCAGCTACACGCATCATCTCGACCTTCCGCCGGAGCGTGCCCAGGAACTCGACCAGACGCTGTCCTTCATGGCCGGAGCCGGCTACATCAGGATGGAGGAGGTTGCCGGCATTCCGCGCCTGTCGAGGCCACCGGGCGTCGTGATTTATGCACCCCTGGGTGACACGCCGGTAGACCCCGATGTCGTGCTGTTCTCAGGTCCGCCCGGCCGCGTGATGCTGCTGCAGGAGGCTGCCCTGCGCGCCGGTGTCGTCGCCCAGCTTCCGCTCCTGGGACGCCCGACGTGCATGGCACTGCCTGCCGCCCTCGCCCATGGGGTTGTCGCCAGCACTGGATGCATCGGCAACCGCGTCTATACCGATGTCGGAGAGGATGAACTCTATGTCGTGGTTCCCGCAGGGGCCCTCATCGAAGTTGCCGAGCAGGTCCAGACTATAGTCGTCGCCAACGCCACTCTGTCCGAATATCACCACGGACGACGACAGGCACTGGCCACCGAGTAGGTGCAGGCCAATTCCGGCACTGCGAGGCACGCATCATGACCGTCAGCATGCTTGGGAAGGCAATGGTGCTTTGGCTGCTGCTGGCCGTTTGCGCAGTTCTGAACGGCACCTTGCGCATGTACGTGCTCATCCCTGAATTGGGTCCAACCGCGGGGCTGTCCCTCAGCGGGGTCCTGCTGTCCACTGCCATCCTCGCGGTGGCATGGCTGACGCTTCCCTGGTACGGGCAGTTGCGGAGCGATCAGTACTGGCTGATCGGATGGGTATGGCTGGTAATGACCCTGATGTTTGAATTCGGCTTTGGCCATTTCATCGCACACAAATCCTGGGCTGAGTTGCTTGATGCCTACAACATTGCGAGGGGCAGTCTCTGGAGCCTGGTTCTGCTTGCCACCGTCGTCTCGCCCCGGCTTGCGGCGCGGCTGAGGCGTGACAGCTAGGTCGCGGACTTCCGCTTCCGACCCTTGATTCTCACCCAACGTTCGCCGCCTGATCGAGCCAAACTTCCAGCTCAGGCGCATGGATGGCTGACGCGGGGATCGCCTCGCCCTGCTTCCAGCGCGCCACCGCTTCGGCCTTCCCCGCCCCGGACACGACAAAGATCACCTTGCGGCTCTGGCTCAGGCGCCGTGCCGAGAGCGTGACCCTGCGGTCCGGCGGCTTGGGGGCCTTGAAGACCGCCAATGCGGGAGGCGCCTGCTTTCCCGTGCCCCAGTCGTGGCCGGGAAACAGGCTGGCGGTGTGGCCGTCCTCTCCCAGCCCCAGCAGCGTCAGGTCGAACAGGCCGCTGGGCAGGACTTCGGCATAACGCCGCGCCGCTGCAGTCGGCCCCCAGCCGGCGCCGGAAACGGGATGCACATTTGTTTGCGGGATAGGCACCTGATCCAGCCAGACAGACCGCGCCATGGTGTCGTTGCGCTCGGGGTGGTCAAAGGGGAAACAGCGCTCGTCGCCGAAATAGATGTGCCAGCGGTTCCAGTCCGCCGGCGCTTGCGCCAGGTTGGCATATACCTGGCGCGGCGTGGTACCGCCCGCCAGCACCAGCGCAAAGCGCCCGCGCTTAACTATGCAGGCCTGGGCATCCGCCAGGATGGTTTGCGTCAGTTGGGTCGCCAGCGCCGCGCAGTCCGGGAAAACCCGCCACACGGGCTCCGCGTGGCTATTCATTGCGCCAGCTGTGATCCTCGTCGTCGAACAGGCGGTTGGCCTCTTCCGGACCCCAGGTTCCGGATGGATAGGTGTGGATGAATTCCTGGTCCTGGGCCCATTGCTTGAGGATGGGGTCGACCACGCGCCAAGCCCATTCCACTTCGTCAAAGCGCAGGAACAGGGAACGGTCCCCCTCGATCACATCGAGCAACAGGGTCTCGTAGGCATCCAGCGGCGCTTCGTGGGTCTTGCGGTAGCTTGCATTGAGTTGCAGTACCCGTGTATTCATGGCCTGGCCAGGCTGGCGCGCGTGAATTTCCATGTGCATGCTTTCATCCGGCTGCAGGGACAGGACGATCCAGTTTGGTTCGATCGTTTCCACCGGGGTCTCGCGGAACAGCAACTGGGGCGGCGGCTTGAAGCGGATGGCAATCAGCGAAATCTGCTGCGGCATACGCTTGCCGGTGCGCAGATAGAACGGCACCCCGCGCCAGCGCCAGTTGTCGATATAGAACTTGGTTGCGACGTAGGTCTCGGTGACGGAATTGGCCTCCACGCCCGGTTCGGCCGCGTAGCCGGGCACGGCCTGATCGTCGATGCGCCCCTGCGCATACTGGGCGCGAAATGCATGCGCATTGATGGCGCGTCGGGTAATGGGCCGGATCGAGCGCAGTACTTTGACTTTTTCATCATGCAGCGCATCGGCCTCCAGGGCCGCGGGAGGCTCCATCGCCACCATGGTCACCAACTGCATCATGTGGTTTTGCAGCATGTCGCGCAGCGCGCCCGCCTTGTCGTAGTAATCCGCCCGGCCTTCGATGCCGATGCTCTCGGCCACGGTGATCTGCACATGGTCGATGTAGCTGCGGTTCCACAGCGGCTCGATCAGGGTATTGGCGAAACGGAATACCAGCAGGTTCTGCACCGTCTCCTTGCCCATGAAGTGATCGATCCGGTAAATCTGCTCTTCGCGGAAATGCTTGTGCAGCAACTGGTTGAGGGTGCGGGCGCTTTCAATGTCCTCGCCGAAAGGCTTTTCCACCACCACCCGCCGGCGGCTCGGGTCGTCATTCAGCCCGGCCTGGGCCAGGTTGTTGACCACCACGGCAAATTCGGCCGGCTTGATGGCCAGATAAAACACCACGCTTGCGCACGCCCCACCCTCCCTGGGTTGACCCATCAAATCGGCCAGGCGCGCGTAATCGTTGAGCTCGTAAAGGTCGCCGGCCAAGTACTTGAAGCGGGCGATAAAACGCGTGCATATGGTTTCATCGTAGTGCTCGCCCATGGACTCCTGCAACAGGGTGCGCAGATGATTGCGCCATTCCTCGTCAGTCCAGGGCCGGCGCGAGTAGGCGACAAAGCTCAGGTACTCCGGGAGGCTCGCCTCGCGTTCCAGGTTGTACAGGGCAGGCAGCAGCTTATTCGAGGCCAGGTTGCCGGTGGCGCCAAAGATAACGAACAGGCACGGGACATCGGCAATAAACTTGGCCATCATGATTTCCTCACTGCGTGCCCGCCAAACGCTTGGCGCATTTTGGCCAGCATCTTGTTGCCGAAATCCGCCTTGCCCTGGCTGTCGAAGCGGGTCATCAGCGCAAGACTCATGACCGGTGCCGGCACGCCCTGGTGGACCGCCTCAAGCACGGTCCAGCGGCCTTCGCCGGAATCGGCGACCACCGGCTGAATTGCGCCCAGGTCGGCGCCCTCGGCGAGAAACTCGGCGGTCAGATCCAGCAGCCAGGAACGCACCACGCTGCCGTGGCGCCACATTTCCGCAATTGCCGCAAGATCAAGATTGAATTCGGTCTTGCCCTGCATCAGGGCAAAGCCCTCGGCAAAGGCCTGCATCATGCCGTACTCGATGCCGTTGTGGATCATCTTGACGAAGTGGCCCGATCCGGGCGGGCCGCAGTGCAGCCAGCCCTGATCAGGCCCAGGAGCGAGAATTTTCAGGTAGGGCTCAAGCGCCGCCACGGCGGCCTTCTCGCCGCCCACCATCAGCGCATAGCCGTTGTCCAGTCCCCACACGCCACCGGATACGCCTGCATCCATGAACAGCACGCCCTTTTGCGCCAGCAACGCGGCGTGGCGCTGCGCGTCCTGGTAATAGCCATTGGCGCCATTGACCAGAACATCGCCGCTCTTCAGGCGCGGCAACAGGCTCTCAATGGCCGTTTCTGTCGCCTCGCCCGCCGGCAGCATGAGCCAGGCAACGCGCGGTGCATCGAGACTATCCAGCCAGGCCTGTTCGTTCTCGCAAGCCAGCCCGCCGGTTTCCTCGGCCAGAGACAACGCAACCTGAAAGGTGCGGTTGAGCAAGGCGGGCTTGGCCCCGCCGCGGGCCAGACGGCGGGCCATGTTGGCCCCCATTCTGCCCAAGCCGTAAATGCCTATCTGCATGGTTTCTCCTGAACAGGCCTCGACGTCGGTTTAGCTACAACCAGAACATATAGCCCATTTCATAGGGATGGGCGAGGCACGTGTTGAACGGATAAAAGCGCAGACGGTAATGCTGCAGGCCCGCCTGCGCGGGCGCGATTTCCAGGCTGAAAACCTGCCAGCCGTTGAGCGGCTCGCCTTGCGGCGCCAGGACATAGCGGGCATTCAGATTGAAGACCGGGGTTCCATCCTGACTTTCCATCTGGCCCATCTGGCATTCCACCGAAATGTCTTCCGGGCTCAGGCCATTAAGGTAGACGCGCAAACGGATAATCATGCGTTCATCGTGATACAGCGTTGCCGGCAACTCGCCGATGCGTTCCGCTTTCACCTTATGCCAGTGGGTGCGTATCTTCCGCTTCCAGATTCCCAGTTCGCGCGCCATGGCACCATTGTTCTTGGCCAGTTGTCTGCCCTGATGCAGCGCCGGCATATAGAACTCCCGCACATAGTCCCGCACCATGCGCTCGGCGTTGAAACGCGGCAGGATGGACTTCATGGCATTTTTCGACATGCGCACCCAGCTAGTCGAGCAGCCTCCCTGATCGCGGTCGTAATATTGCGGGATCACCCGGTGTTCGAGGATGTCGAGCAGGTCGTTGGATTCTTCCTGGTTGCGGAAGGCCAGATCGTAATCGCTCGAGTGGGGCAGGATGCCCCAGCCATTGCTGCCATCAAAACCCTCGCCCCACCAGCCATCCATCACGCTCAGATTGGGTACCCCGTTGAGCCCCGCCTTCATGCCGGATGTCCCGCTCGCCTCGAGCGGATGTTCCGGCGTGTTGAGCCACACGTCGACGCCGCTCACCAGCTTGCGCGCCAGCGCCATGTCATAGCCCTCCAGCAACAACACCTTGCCGATCAGGCGCGGGTGCTGGGACAAGGCCCAAACCCTGCGAATCAGTTCCTGTCCGGGTCCGTCCCTGGGGTGGGCCTTGCCCGCGAACAGAAACATCACCGGACGCTGCGAATCGTTCACCAGTGCAATCAGCCGATCCAGGTTGTCGAACAGCAGGGTGGCCCGCTTATAAGTGGCGAAGCGCCGGGCAAATCCGATCATCAGCACATCGCGGCCCGACTGGTTGAGGC
>JBAWGM010000029.1:0-12409 GCA_049592895.1 Thiobacillaceae bacterium
CAGAGCAAGCCGCGCGGTGCTTCCGTACAGCCCATGGCAACTCCCGCCCTTGGAGTCACGTCTACGTCCGGGCGTGACGGGCGTTCATAGTCTTCCAGCAGACTCCGGGCCTCGCCCAGCGAGTAGAGGATCTCAACGGCCCGGGCTGCCATGCTCATGAACATGTTGGTACAGGGAAATTGCAAGCCGGTCTCCGTCATGAGGGTTTGAATGCCGGCAGGCAAACGCTCGCGGTTCAAATTCAGCCGGGCCAAGGGACCCACCAGATAAGGACGGCCGTCAAGATGGCTGTAAAGTGCAGTCGAATGGGGCACCTGGTACTCGGTGAATTGCTGCTCAAAGCCCTCCGCCGTAATACTCAGGCCCCGACTGGACAAGATGTTGCCGCTCTCGATCGGATAGTTCGGCTCCTCGCGCATGGCCACGCTGGTAAAAGCCTGCTCGTCCGGCGGCATCGAGATGGCCGCAGTCCAGCGCACCAGTTCCTCTGCCAGTGGCAGGGCCTCGTCCAACTGCGCCCGCATCCGGGCCACTTGGTCCCGGCTCGGCGCATGGTGAAAACCTCCGACTTTGATCCCTACCGGATGAACTGACCGCGCGCCGAACAACTCCATCAGCGCATTGCCTGCGGCCTGTAGTTTCAGGCCGCGGCGGACCACTTCCGGATAATCCCTTGCCAGGCCGATCGCGCTTTCATGACCGAAGAAATCCGGCGCGGCCAGCAGATGGATGTGCAGGCTGTGGCTTTGTATCCATTCGCCGCAATACATCGCCCGGCGCATGGCTTTTGCCCAGGGACTTGGTTCAACGCCAAACAGTTTTTCCAGGGTTTGCGCTGCGGTGATCTGGTAGGCCACCGGGCATATGCCGCAGATACGTGCCACCAGATCCGGCACCTCTTGATAGGAGCGGCCCTCGAGGAATTTCTCGAAGAATCGTGGCGGCTCATAAATCTGCAGCTTCAGTTCTTCGATGCAACCTGCCTGTATCCGTAGGTGCAGAGCGCCCTCTCCTTCCACCCGGGTCAATACCGGCACATGAATTGTTACGCTTCTTTGCGTTTCAGTCATGTTTATCCAGGACCTTGCGCGCGGCAGACGCAAATGCCGGAACATTATTGTTGATGGAACTAAAGCGGCGCGAAATGGCTTCGTCGTTCAAGCCCAGCGTTTTGAACTGTCGCGTCAGGGCATCGGTGTTGACGGGTTCTGCCGGACCAAAACAGCCGTAGCAGTCCCGTCCCAGGCTGGGGCACAGGGCGCCGCAGCCGCCATGGGTGACCGGGCCCATGCAGGGAATGCCCTTGCTGACCATGACGCAGGGCAAGCCCTTCCGCTTGCATTCGACGCAGACCTTTTCATTCGTCACCTGAGCGCTTACACCCAGCAACAGGGCATTGACGACGCCCAGTACCTGTTCGCTGGTGACCGGACAGCCGGGCAAATCCAGATCGACTTTCACATGTGCGCTGATGGGTGTGGACGTGGGCAGGCTTGCGATCTGCTCCGGCGCCGAATAAAGGCTCGCCAGCCAGCGCGTGCTGTGCGGACCGTTGCGCAGGGCCTGGACGCCGCCGGCGGTGGCGCAGGCTCCAATCGCCACCAGAAGCCCGCTGTGATTGCGAATATGCTGGATGCGCTCCAGATCCTCCGGAGTAGAAATACTGCCTTCGATAAAGGCCAGATCGACTTCGGCATCCGGTGCCAGCGGCCCGGCTTCCGCAAAATGCACCAATTCGACTTTGTCCGCCAGCGTGAGCAAATCCGTGCCCATATTCAGGAAGGCAAGTTGACAGCCATCACAGGAACTGAACTTGTGCACCGCCACTCTGGGTCGGGAAATTGGAGTCACTGTCATGTTCAAAATCCCCGGTGCTGCATCAAATCCCTGACCTGGGGCCAGGCAAACACCGGCCCATGCCGGCAGACGAATGAGCTGCCGAATTGACAATGCCCGCAGTATCCCACTGCGCACTGCATGTTGCGCTCCATGCTCAGAAACGTGCTGGCTTCCGGGAGGCCTCGCTCCAGCAGCAACTGGGTCGCGGCCCGCATCATGCCCTCCGGCCCGCACAAGACTGCGACGGTGTTTTCGGCATCCATGGTGATGCGCGAAAACAGGTCGGTCACGCGACCTACATGGCCGGGCCAGAATGCGCCGCCCTCATCGGATGACACCATCACGTGGGTATCCGGCAGCGTATTCCAGAGCGAATACTGCTCGCGCCAGATCAGATCCTCGGCTTTCTTCACGCCCTGGATGATGGTCAGACGGCCATAGTCGGAACGGCGCCTGAGCATGTAATGGATAACCGCCACGACGGGCGCGCAGCCCAGACCGCCGGTAATGACCACCACATCCTTCCCGCGCATGAGATCCATCGGCCAGCCCCGGCCAAATGGACCGCGCAGGCCGACACGCTCGCCTGGCTGCAATTTGGCAAGGCCCTTCGTGACCCGGCCCAGGGCCCGGATGGTATGGCCAATCAGATGATGGCTGTCTTCCGGGTCTGACATGATGGAAATGGGCACCTCGCCCACTCCCGACAGATAAAGCATGTTGAACTGACCGGGAGTGAATCCGAAGCTGCTCTGGGCGGCCTCGTCCTCGAGTCGCACCTCCAAAGTAAAGATGGTCGGGGACTCCTGAACCCGGTTCATGATCACCGCGGACTGAGGCACGAGACCGGATGTGGTCGAGCCCATCATGCGTCCACCACCAGCGCGGCAACTTCCTCGGTGATATCGATGCCCACCGGGCACCAGCTGATGCAGCGCCCGCAGCCCACACAGCCGCTGCGGCCATACTGTTCATGCCAGGTGCCCAGCTTGTGCACCAGCCATTGCCGATAGCGGCTGCGAATATCCGGCCGTACCTGAAAGCCGTGCAGCTGGCCATGCGATTCACCGAAGCAGCTGTCCCATTTGCGCACCTGATCTGCCTCTTCCCCGCCCAGGGCGGGCTGGACTTCATGTGCGTGACAGAAGCAGGTCGGGCACACGGCAGTGCAATTGCCGCAGGCGAGGCAGCGGGACGCTACTTCATTCCAGCGTGGATGTTCAAGCCGATCCAGCAATGCCTGACGCAGATTGCGGCTGGGCAGCCTGCGGCTTTGCATTTGCGCGGCCTGCTCGCCCTGTCTGCGCGCTTCCTCCTTCTGGCTGGCGATGGCGGCCTCAAGGTCCAGTTCGCCAAGAACTTCAGATCCTCTACTGCTTCCGGCCGTTACAACGAATCCCTCGCGCAGTTCAGCAAGGCCAAGATCAAATCCGCTGGATGGCGTCGGACCGTCTCCGGTGGAAGCACAAAAGCACGTGGCAGCAGGCACTGCACATTGGACCGCCACCACAAACAGCCCCTCGCGGCGGCGCGCGTAATGCGCATTCGGATGCGGGCCCCCCATGAAGTGCGCATCCTGCAGCGCCAGTGCCGCCAGGTCACACGCCCGCACGCCAATGACTGCAAGCGGTTTGGCCTCAGGCATCAGTTCGGCAAAGTTGAGACGACCGTCCTCCGAACGCACCGACCGCCACAGGGGTTCCGTCGGCGCAAACAGCCAGGGCTTGAGCGCCTGCGGGCCGTTGGCCCAGGCAAAGTACCGCTGCTCCTTGTCCTCTGCGAGGCGATAGCCTCCCGGAACCTGGATGGCCTGAACGCCTCGCGGCAACTCGTCGACATCGGAGAGTTCACGAAAGACAATCGCGCCGTCCTCGATTTGGGGACCGATGCATCGGTATCCGCGTCGTGTGAGGGCCAGGAGCAATTGGCTCAATTGGGTATGGCGCAGAAATCTCGGGACAAATTCTTCAGCGGTCATTTGCGGGAGGATAAACCTTTCGCTCGAAAATATGTAGAGAGTGTGGAACGAACCGACCGAAATGCAAGCTTAAGCCTGTTTTATGACAGGGCAAAATTCTGCTTGCCGATGCTTGGGTATAATGTTGGAACAGCGTCAGCAATGGAGGACTTCCATGGAACAGCAAATCGACGTATTCGTCGCTTCACTCACCTCGTTCTGGACGCAACTGGCGAGCTTTGTTCCGCAGTTGCTGGCCGCGCTCGTGCTGCTGTTTATAGGCTGGATTCTGGCCAGCCTTATTCGCACCGGCGTGGTCAAACTGCTGGACGTCCTGAAGTTTGATGAGCTCAGCCAGAGAACCGGGATTGATGCCTTTCTCAAGCAAGGCAACATCAATTTATCCCTGGCGCGCATCGTCGCCAACCTGATTTACTGGTTGTTCATCTTGGTCATGATCGTGACGGTGTCCAACAGCCTTGGACTTCACACGGTGGCGGAGTTGTTCAACCGCGTCGCGCTCTACATTCCCAACATCATCGTCGCCATTCTGGTGCTGGTGTTTGGCGTGCTGCTGGCCCGTTTCATCAACCGGCTCGTGTTTGCATATCTCAACAACATGGGGGTGGAGGGTGCGCTGACCCTCAGCACGATTTCCGAATACGCGGTCATTATCTTCGTGATATTCGTCGGCCTGGAGCAACTGGAAATCGGCACCCACTTGTTGACCGCGGCGTTTCAGATCGGCTTCGGCGCCATCGCCCTGGCCCTGGCCCTGGCCTTCGGCCTGGGCGGCAGGGAGTGGGCCGCCGGAGTGATCAGGCGGATGACGGACAAGAGAAACGGAAGTTAGGCCTGATATCACCTAACGCGGCTTGCGTGTGGGCCGCCCCGGCTGCGGGGCGCGCGGCCGCCGGACCCGGGTGGGTGCTGGACGCCCGACCCATGCGAACAACTCGGCCATAGCGCGGTCATCCAGTTCCTGAATTTGGCCGCGCTTCAACTGTGGGGGCAGACTGAACGGCCCAAAGCGCGTTCGAATCAGCCGCGATACTTTCAACCCCACGGCCTCGATCAAACGCCGCACCTCCCGGTTGCGCCCTTCTCTGACCACGCCCTTCCACCAGCGGTTTACACCCTCCCCTCCCGCTTCGGCAAGGCGGTCAAAGCGGGCGGGACCGTCCTCCAACTCCACCCCTTGCAGCAGTTGGGTGCAATGATCCGGCGTCAGTTCTCCCAGTATGCGGATGGCATATTCCCGTTCGACTTCAAACCGAGGATGAGTCAGTCGGTTGGCCAGTTCGCCATTGGTGGTAAAAAGCAGCAGACCTTCCGTATTCAGATCCAGCCTTCCGACGGCCAGCCATTTGGCTCCGCGAATCTTGGGCAGTTGGTCGAACACGGATGCGCGCCCTTCCGGGTCGTCGCTGCTGACAATCTCCCCTTCAGGCTTGTGATAGATGAGCACCCGGATGCGTTTCTCCGCTGCCGGGCGCAAGTAGATCCGCCGCCCGTTGACCTTGATGATGTCCTTGGAAGTCACCCGGGCGCCGATGCTGGCAGTCTGTCCGTTGACGCTGACCCGGCCTTGGGCAATCCACTCCTCCATATCCCGGCGCGAGCCCAGTCCCGCGTCGGCCAGCGCCTTTTGCAGCTTGAGCGAGATTTCCGGTTCGGTAACCGGCTTGCCTGGGCGGCGGCGTTTTATTTCGGGCGGGCGGGGGCAGGATGGGCGGGGCATTTTGCTGTACAAAGATTGGCCTGATTCGACCCCTAAGTCAGGGCGTGTTAACGCGCCCCGGTCTTATTTTGGAAAGAAATACTGTTCAATCGCTGGAGGCCGCTGGAATCGTATGCCCGCCAGCCGCCAGGGCCCGGGGTTCGTCCTCGGGCTCGCTCATAATTGCGGCTTGCTCGCTGGCTGCTTCGTCAGGCAGCGTCGTCTCCGGCTCTTCTTCCTCGTCTTCAACCTGCGGCGGCTCGGGCAGCGCTCCCAGCTGTCCCGAATGATCTGACGCCAGTACGCTGCCCAGATCCTCAAGGGGCGGCAGTTCCTGCAAGGAACGCAGGCCCAGATCGGACAGGAAATGGTCGGTGGTGGCAAACAGGGCCGGCCGCCCCGGCACATCGCGGTGGCCGATCGATTCAATCCAGCCGCGGTCTTCCAGCGTCTTGATAATCTGGGCATTGACCGATACGCCGCGGATGTCTTCAATATCTCCGCGGGTGACCGGCTGACGGTAGGCGATGATGGCCAGGGTTTCCAAGACTGCGCGGGAATAATGCGGCGGCTTTTCATTGCGCAGCCTCGCCAGGTAGGGCTGGACATCCGTACGGGTCTGGAAGCGCCAGCCTTCGGCGACCTGGACCAGTTCGATGCTCCTGCCTTCCCATGCCAGACGGATTTCCTCCAGGGCGCGGCGCAGCATGTCCGGCGACAAGTCCTGTTCGAACATGCGGGCAAGAAGTTTCAGGGTAAGCGGCTCCTCAGCGGACAGCAGCGCCGCTTCCAGAACCGACTTCAGTTGTTCAAGATTGTTGATCGGCGTTGGATTCATGAAGTCTTACGTAGATCGGAGCCAGGGGTTCGTCCTGGGTTACAACGATGAGGGTTTCCTTGGCAAGTTCCAGGATCGCGAGAAAAGAAACGATCAGCTCCGGGATGCCCACGCCTTCGCCGAACAGGGACTGAAACCGGGTAAATTCACGGCCCCGCAAGCACTTTAGTATGCGGCTCATGTGCTCACGAACCGAAAGCTGCTGGCGTGAAATTCGATGGTGACGATTGCTGCTTGCGCGGGAAAGGATGGATAGCCAGGCGTGAGCCAAGTCCACCACGCCGACTTGGGGCAACCGCGTCGCGGCGGCGCCAATCGCCACTGATATCGCTTCGTAATCCCGTCCCGCCCTGGGCAAATCGTCCAGCCGTTGTCCCGCCAGTTTTATCTGCTCGTATACCAGCAGGCGCCGCACCAGTTCAGCACGCGGGTCTTCCGCTTCGCCCTGCCCTGCGTCCCGCGCTGGCCGCGGTAGCAGCATGCGCGATTTGATTTCGATCAACATGGCTGCCATCAACAGATAATCTGCTGCCAGTTCCAGTCTTGAGGATCGGGCCGCTTCGACATAGGACAGGTATTGGCGGGTCAACTCCGCCATGGGGATGTCCAGCACGTCAAGGTTGTGGCGTCGAATCAGGTACAGCAACAGATCCAGCGGCCCTTCGAATGTCTCTAGAAAGACCTCGAGCGCGTCAGGCGGGATGTAGAGATCTGCGGGCATTTCTGCGAGCGGTTCGCCCCTGACGCGGGCGATGGGGAGTTCAGCCTGAACGACTTCCATGGCGGAATTTTACCACCCTCCTCCAAGGGCCAGAGAGCCTGGATGCGGCTTTATTTTATATGCCTCTGAACTGTTTTCAGTTTTTCCTGCCTAATCTTTTAGGATCAACGAGATGGGGGGTTGGACCATGAAAGCGACGGAAACGAACCTGTTGGAGTGGCAGAAACGGTATGGAACGGAAGAAGCCTGCGCACACGCGCTGGCGCGGCAACGCTGGCCGGAAGGATTTCGCTGCCCGCGCTGCGGGCATGATCACGGCTATGCCATCACCACGCGCCATTCTTACGAATGCTCCAAGTGCCACTACCAAGCCTCGCTCACGGCGGGGACGCTGTTTCACTCCACCAACCTGCCGCTGACCAAGTGGTTCTGGGCGATCTACCTGGCGGCATCGGACAAGGGCGGCATTTCTGCCGCGCGTCTTTGCAAACAAATCGAGGTTTCCTGGATCACGGCCAGCCGGATGCTGCGCAAGATCCGCATTGCCATGGGACACCGGGACAGCATCTATCGGCTGCACGATCTGATCGAGATTGACGATGCCTTGGTGGGTGGCCGCCGCAGTGGGAAACGAGGCCGCGGTGCCGAGGGGAAAACCCCGGTGCTGGTGGCGATTGAGAACCGGGACAAGCGCGCCGGGTTTATCGCCATGCAACAGGTCTCCGCCGTCACCCGTGAAACGGTGGCGCAGTTTGTTCAACGTCATCTCCCACCCAGTCAGTTGGTGCGCAGCGATGCGCTGGCTTCCTTGGTGGAGATCGGCAAGACACAACACCATGCCGCACGAGTGACGCCGCCTGGCAAAGCAGGCGAGTGGCTGCCTTGGGTGCATATTGCCATCGGCAACCTCAAGGCGTTTCTGCTGGGCACCTATCACGGCGTCTCGTCCAAGTATCTGCAAGAGTATCTCAATGAGTTCTGCTATCGGTTCAACCGGCGTGGATGGGAGGCGGAATTGCCACTACGCTTGCTCAATGCCTGCCTCACGCACACTCAGATAAGACTGAAAATGGTTTAGAGGCATATTATTTTATTATTACCGTTTTTCCATGGGTTGGAAAAACAATCTGCACCACATTCTTAAAATGTTTGGCGAAGTGTATGGCTATGCCTTTGCGGATGTAATCCGGCAACTTTTCAAAGTCCCGCCGGTTTGCCTCCGGCAGGATGAGTTCCATGATGCCAGCGCGACGGGCGGCAATCACCTTTTCGCGTATGCCCCCGACCGGGAGGATCTGACCGGTGAGAGACAACTCGCCAGTCATCGCCAGCGCTCCATGGATCTTTTCATTGCGTGCCAGGGACAGCAGGGCAGTGGCCATGGTGACGCCGGCGCTGGGGCCGTCCTTCGGCGTGGCGCCTTCGGGAATGTGAAGGTGAACGAAACTGGTGTCGAAGAATTTGAGATCCGCCCTATAGTCCCTCAAATGCGAGGCCACGTAACTGTATGCGATTTCGGCCGACTCTTTCATCACGTCGCCCAGTTTGCCGGTCAGCTTGAAGCCGCGATTGAGCGTATGAACACGGCTGGCCTCTACGTCAAGGGTGGCGCCTCCGAGAGCAGTCCAGGCCAGTCCGGTAACGACGCCTATTGCGCTCTGCGGCCTTTCCCGGGTGAAGATAGGTTTGTCCAGATAGGACTCGATTTCCTTTACCCCCACCTTGATGGGCGTGATTGCTCCCCCGAGTATCTGCACCACCGCCTTGCGTGTCACCCGGCCCAGCTGTTTTTCAAGGTTTCGCACCCCGGCCTCGCGCGCATAACCCTCGATTACGCGGCGGATTGCGGACTCGCTGATGGTGACCTGGCCCTTCTTGAGGCCGGATCTTTCCACCACCTTGGGCCAGAGATGGTGTTTCGCAATATCGATCTTTTCTTCCGTGATGTAGCCGGAGATCTGTATCACTTCCATCCGGTCAAGCAAGGGGCCGGGAATGGAAAACTGGTTCGCCGTACAGATGAACAAGGCCTTGGACAAGTCAAAGCGCACGTCCAGATAATGATCCAGAAAATCGCTGTTCTGCTCGGGGTCGAGCACTTCAAGTAGCGCGGAGGCAGGATCACCCTGATAGCTGGCACCGATCTTGTCGACTTCATCGAGCATGATCACCGGGTTCGCGGTGCCGGCGTCTTTCATGGCCTGGACGAACTTGCCAGGCATGGCACCGATATAGGTGCGCCGGTGGCCCTTGATTTCTGCCTCGTCGCGCATGCCGCCTACGGAAAATCGGTAGAACTTGCGCCCCAGGGCCTCGGCAATGGATCTGCCGATGGAAGTCTTGCCTACCCCGGGCGGGCCCACGAGCAGGAGGATGGAGCCCGACACCTCGCCTTTCATCACGCCCACGGCCAGGAATTCGATGATGCGGTCCTTGACGTCGCCCAGCCCGTCATGGTCGCGATCAAGGATCTTGCGGGCGCGCTCCAGATCCAGCTTGTCCTTGGAATAGACGCCCCACGGCAGGACCGTCAGCCAGTCGAGATAATTCCGCGACACCGTATATTCGGCCGAGCCGGTTTCCAGCACGGCAAACTTGTTCATCTCTTCCTCTATGCGCTTGCGGACGGATTCAGGAAGAACCAGTTTTTCGATGCGCGACTTGAATGTTTCCAACTCGGCCGTCTTGTCATCCTTGGCCAGTCCCAGTTCCCTCTGGATGGCCTTGAGTTGCTCGCGCAGAAAGAACTCGCGCTGCTGCTCGGACATCTTTTCGTCCATCTTGCCGCGTATCTGGGATTGCAGCCGCGCGACATCGAGTTCCTTCTTGAGCAGCACGACCACCTTCTCCATGCGCTTCTTCAGCGCCAGAGTTTCCATCACCTCCTGCAATTCCTGCTTGTTGGCGGTGGTCAGGGTCGCGGCAAAATCCGTCAGCAGCGAAGGCTCATTAGGGCTGAACCGGTTGAGAAAGAATTTGAGCTCTTCTGAATACAGGGGATTGAGCGGAAGCAGATCCTTGATGGTATTGATGATCGCCACCGCATAGGCGCGAATCTCCTCGGAGTCCGGCCTGCCCGGCTCGCTGGGGTAGTCGACCCGCACCCGGTACGGCGGCTTTTTCGACAGCCACTCCACAATGCGAAAACGACGCTGGCCTTCTGCAATGAACTGGATCTTGCCCTCGTTTCTGACCGGATGATGCACGCGCACCACGGTTCCCACGCCATGAAAATCTTCGTAGGTGGCGTCGTCTGTATTGTCGGGCTTGGCCAGCACCAGACCCACGAGATGCTGGGGTGTGTCGCCGATCGCCTTGACGGTTTCAAGCCAGGGCTCTTCATTCATCAGCAGAGGCAGGGTCTGGGCCGGGAAGAATGGCTTGTCCGAAAGGGGCAGTAGGTACAGGTTTTCCGGCCACGCTGGCGCGGTGGGCAACTGCGTGCCCGATTGATCGGGCAGTACCTCCCCTTCCAAGAACGCAGCGCGCGGTTCTTCGGCCGTTTCGGATTCTTTATCCTGTTCCATGGCTTTCAGTATGCGGCGGAATCCGGGTATTTCAAGCCTATGGAAACGTATTCAGCGCCTGCTCAGGTGTAATTGAGCCCCATCGCCTCACGCACATCCCGCATGGTTTCGCGCGCCAGTTCCTGGGCTCTTTCGCAACCATCCGCAATGATGTTGCGCACCAGGTCGGGACGGGTGTCGTAATGGGACGCCCGTTCACGAATAGGTCCCAGCTCTTTAAGCACCCCATCGATGACAGGCTGTTTGCATTCAAGGCAGCCGATGCCCGCGCTGGTGCAGCCCTGCACCACCCATTTTCGCGTGGCGTCGTCCGAATACACCTGATGAAATTGCCAGACCGGGCACTTTTCCGGGTTGCCCGGATCGGTGCGGCGCACTCGCGCGGGATCGGTGGGCATGGTGCGGATGTTCTTGCTCACGGTGTCCGGGTCATCGCGCAAGCCGATGGCGTTGTTGTAGGACTTGGACATCTTCTGTCCATCCAGGCCAGGCATTTTGGCCGCTGTGGTCAGCAGCGCCTCGGGCTCGGCCAGTATCATGCGTCCGCCCCCTTCGAGGTAGCCGAACAACCGTTCACGGTCGCCCAGGGAAAGGTTCTGCGCGTCGTTCAGTATGGCTCGCGCCTGGTCAAGCGCCGCTTCCTCACCCTTTTCCTGATAGGCGTTGCGGGCCTCCTTGTAAATCCGGGCCTTCTTGCTGCCGAGCTTCTTGATTGCCGCCTGGGCCTTTTCCTCAAAGCCAGGTTCCTTGCCGTAAAGATGATTGAAGCGCCGACAGATTTCGCGGGTGAATTCGATGTGCGGCACCTGATCCTCGCCCACCGGCACAAGGTTGGCCCGGTAGATGAGAATGTCGGCGCTTTGCAGCAGCGGATAACCGAGAAATCCGTAGGTGGAGAGGTCTTTGTCGGAGAGCTTTTCCTGCTGGTCCTTGTAGGTAGGCACCCGTTCCAGCCACCCCAGCGGTGTCATCATCGACAGCAGCAAATGCAGCTCGGCGTGTTCGATCACCCGGGATTGAATGAACAGCGTGCTTTGGGCGGGGTCGACGCCGGCGGCCAGCCAGTCCACCACCATGTCCCAGACACTCCCCTCGATGATCTGAGGATCGTCGTAGTGCGTGGTCAGGGCGTGCCAGTCGGCGGCAAAGAACAGGCATTCATGTTCCAACTGGAGCCGTGTCCAGTTCTTCAACACTCCATGGTAATGCCCGAGATGCAGGCGACCAGTCGGGCGCATGCCGGATAAGACGCGATTGGCGTACATGCTCTCAGGCTAGTAGAAGATTAATCAGATGACTGATATCCCCGATCCCCAATCCGGTGAGCAGTGCGACCACAGCCAGGAACAGGGTGATCAGCGGTGTTACCAGAAAGCTGAGCAGGCCGGAGAACATCAGGGCAATCAGGATAAAGAATCCATAGGGTTCAATGCGGGCCAGGGCCAGGGAAGGGCCAGCCGGCAGCAGCCCAACCGCAATGCGTCCACCATCCAGCGGCGGTAGCGGCAGCAGGTTCAGCGCTGCCAGGATGGCATTGATGAAAATGCCCGCAGCGCCCATAAGGATCAGCGGTGCGCTGGCAAACCCGCTCTGCATGAGGTGCCCGAGCTGGATGACAAGGCCCCAGATCAAGGCCATGAGGAGGTTGGCCGCCGGACCCGCCGCGGCCACCCAGATCATGTCCCGTTTGGGGTGCCGCAGGCCGCTGAAATTTACCGGCACCGGCTTGGCCCAGCCAAACAGGAAGGCCGGTCCCCCCATCAGTTTGCTCATCAGCAGCAGAAACAGGGGCAGACCGATAGTGCCG
>JBAWGM010000030.1:0-11858 GCA_049592895.1 Thiobacillaceae bacterium
GATCCAGGCTGCGCGACAGCGGTGAGGCAGAGGGCACCAGAGGCGACTTGAGCTTGAGGCCCAGGTATTCAGTTGACAATTCAATCATGCTCGACTCCTGTCAATTTTGACGCGCCCCTGTCAAAGGAAGTGTGCGGAAAATTGAATCTGGAAAGGACTGCAACGCTATGTGAACGAACAGCATCAGGTCTTGCAATGAAGCGGACCGCATAGGCAAGCAGGCGAATGTCTGCGGCGATTGGACCGATCGGAAACTCTTCTCCCGCTGGAATGAATTTGCTGGCTTCGGCCAAATACCTGTTCATTGTCGATTCCCGGTTTGGGTGGCTGGATTGACAATCTACGCCTGCGCACTCCGTGCGCTGCCCGCTTTGCGCCGGAACAGCTGCTCCAGGTAAAACCCGGTATAGCTGGCAGGATTCTTCGCCACTTCTTCCGGCGTGCCTTCGGCGATGATCTCGCCGCCCCCCGCGCCGCCTTCGGGACCGAGATCGACAAGCCAGTCGGCGGTCTTGATCACATCCAGATTGTGCTCGATCACGACCACGGTGTTGCCCTGTTCGGTTAGCCGCTGCAGCACTTTGAGCAGCAGTTCAATGTCGGCGAAATGCAGCCCCGTGGTGGGTTCGTCGAGGATGTACAGGGTGCGGCCGGTATCGCGCTTGGACAGTTCGAGCGAGAGCTTGACCCGCTGGGCCTCGCCGCCGGAGAGAGTGGTGGCAGACTGACCGAGCTTGATATAACCCAGACCCACATCGATCAGGGTTTGCAGTTTCCTCGCCACCACCGGCACGGCGCCGAAGAACGCCAGCGCGTCTTCCACGGTCAGGTTGAGCACGTCGTGGATGGTCTTGCCCTTGTACTGAACTTCCAGGGTTTCCCGGTTGTAGCGCTGGCCGTGGCAGACGTCGCAGGGCACATAGATATCCGGCAGGAAATGCATTTCGACCTTGATTACGCCGTCGCCCTGGCAGGCTTCGCAGCGTCCGCCCTTGACGTTGAAGGAGAATCGGCCCGGTCCATAGCCGCGCGTGCGGGATTCGGGCACTCCGGCGAACAGCTCGCGGATCGGGGTGAACAGGCCAGTATACGTCGCCGGGTTGGAACGCGGGGTGCGGCCGATCGGCGCCTGGTCTACGCTGATGACCTTGTCGAAAAACTCCAGACCATGAATTTCGGCATGTGGTGCGGGCTCCTCACTGGAACCATACAGGTGTCGCGCGGTGGCCCGATAGAGGGTGTCGTTGATCAGAGTGGACTTGCCCGAACCGGATACGCCGGTGACGCAGACCATGAGGCCCAAGGGCAGGCGCAGATCGACCTGCTTGAGATTGTTGCCCTTGGCCCCGGTCAGTTGCAGGATGCGTGTCGCATCCCGCTTGCGGCGTTTCTTCGGCATCGGGATGGCCTTCTTGCCGGACAGATACAGGCCGGTGAGCGAGGCGGGGTTGCGGGTTACGCTGTCGGGCGTGCCCTCCGCCACGACTTCGCCGCCGTGTTCACCCGCGCCGGGGCCCATGTCCACCACATAGTCTGCGCTGCGGATGGCCTCTTCGTCGTGCTCCACCACCAGGACCGAATTGCCCAGATCCCGCAAATGCCTGAGGGTGCCCAGCAGCCGGTCGTTGTCGCGCTGGTGCAGGCCGATGGACGGCTCGTCCAGCACGTACATCACGCCGGTGAGACCGGAGCCGATCTGCGAAGCCAGCCGAATGCGCTGCGCCTCGCCGCCCGAAAGCGTGTCGGCGGAACGGTCCAGGCTCAGATAGTCGAGTCCGACGTTGTTGAGGAAACCCAGGCGGGCGGAAATTTCCTTGACGATTCTTTCCGCAATCTGGGCGCGCTGGCCTTCCAGTTTGAGACCATTGAAAAAGGCCAGGGTATCCTTCAGCGGCCAGTGGCTGACTTCGAATATGGCCTTGTCAGCCACCAGCACATGACGCGCTTCCAGGCGCAGCCGGGTACCTTCGCATTTCGGGCAGGGCTTGTTGTTGAGGAACTTGGCCAGCTCCTCGCGCACCGTGATGGAATCGGTTTCACGGTAGCGTCGCTCCAGGTTCTTCAGTATTCCCTCGAAGGCATGCTTGCGCGGTCGCCAGCCACCTTTTTCACCCAGATACTTGAAGCTGATTTCCTCCTTGCCGCTGCCGTACAGAATGATGTCCTGGATCCGCTGCGGCAGTGAATCGAACTGCTTGTCCAGTTCGAAGCCGTAGTGTAGCGCCAGGCTCTGCAGCATCTGGTAGAAGAAATGATTGCGCCTGTCCCAACCCTTGACCGCCCCCGAAGCCAGCGATAGATGCGGAAAAGCCACTATCCGCAACGGGTCGAAGAAGGACACCACGCCCAGGCCGTCGCATTCCGTGCAGGCGCCCATGGGATTGTTGAAGGAGAATAGCCGCGGCTCAAGTTCGGGCAGCGCGTAGTCGCACAGCGGGCAGGAAAACTTGGCCGAGAAAAGGTGCTCCTGCGCGCTGTCCATTTCCACTGCCAGGGCCTTGCCGTCCGCGTGGCGCAGGGCGGTCTCCAGCGATTCCGCCAGGCGCTGCTTGGCGTCCATCCGGACCTTCAAGCGGTCCACTACCACTTCGATGGTGTGTTTCTTGTTCTTGTCCAGCTTGGGTACGGCATCCAGCTCGCACACCTTGCCGTCCACCCGCACGCGCACAAAACCCTGCGCCTGCAGTTCCTCGAACAGGTCCAGGTTCTCGCCCTTGCGGCCCACCACCAACGGTGCGAGGATCATCAGCCTGGTGTCCTCGGGCAGGGTCAGGACCTGATCGACCATCTGGGACACGGTTTGCGCCGCGAGCGTGATGCCGTGTTCCGGGCAGCGCGGCTCGCCGACCCGGGCATACAGCAGGCGCAGGTAGTCATGAATTTCGGTGACTGTGCCCACCGTGGAACGGGGATTGTGCGAGGTCGCCTTTTGCTCAATGGAAATGGCTGGGGAGAGGCCCTCGATCAGGTCTACGTCGGGCTTTTCCATCAGTTGCAGGAACTGCCGGGCATAGGCCGACAGCGATTCGACATAACGGCGCTGGCCTTCGGCGTACAGGGTGTCGAAAGCCAGCGACGATTTGCCCGAACCCGACAGGCCGGTGATGACCACCAACTGATTGCGCGGCAAATCCAGATTGATGTTCTTGAGATTGTGGGTGCGGGCGCCCCGCACGCGAATGTAGTCCATGACGCTATCCGAACGCCCATGAAAGGCCGGGCCAACCTGATAATATACGCCATTGGTATAGTCATTCTCTAGTCGAATTCACTTGGATATCTCTGACGCTCTGAGCCGCACCGAACACCGCGCCATGGCGGGATTGGCGGCCATATACGGTTTGCGCATGCTGGGGATGTTTCTCATCCTGCCGGTATTCGCCCTCTATGCCGCCCATATCCCCGGGGGGGACGATCACTTAATGGTGGGCCTGGCCTTGGGCGCTTATGGATTGACGCAGGCTCTCCTGCAATTGCCCTTTGGCATGATTTCCGACCGGATCGGGCGCAAGCGGGTGATCGTGTTCGGCTTGCTGTTGTTCGCTTTGGGCAGCTTCGTGGCAGCCGCCGCAAGCACGATCAACGGCGTCATTATCGGCCGGGTGATCCAGGGGGCGGGCGCAGTTTCCGCCGTGGTCTCCGCGCTGCTGGCGGACCTTACCCGCGAGGAGCACCGGACCAAGGCCATGGCTTCGATCGGCGCCACCATCGGGCTGAGCTTCGCGGCTGCTCTGGTTCTGGGACCGGTGCTGGACAAGTGGATAGGCGTGCCGGGAATCTTTGCCATGACCGGAGTGCTGGCCCTGGCCGCGATAGGCGTGGTGATGTTCTATGTGCCCAAGCCCCTGCTGTCCCGCTTCCATGCGGATGCCGAGGCCAACCCGGCGCGGCTTAAGGATGTGCTGAGAGATTCCCAGTTGCTGCGGCTGAATTACGGAATTTTCGCCCTGCATACGGCGCAGATGGCCATGTTTGTGGTGCTGCCGGTAGCGCTGGCGAATTATGCCGGCCTGCCAAAGGAACACCACTGGTGGGTGTATCTCCCGGTGGTGCTGGGCTCCTTCCTGCTGGCGGTGCCGGGCATCATCGTGGGGGAAAGGCGCGGCAAGCTGAAGCCGATTTTTGTCGGATCCGTGGCCTTGATGATGGCGGCGCAAGTCGCGCTGTCCCAGTCCCTGCACAATTTCGATGCGCTGGTCGCCTCCCTGTTCGCCTACTTTGTGGCGTTCAACCTGCTGGAAGCTACCCTGCCCTCGCTGATTTCCAAGCTCGCCCCCGCGTCCGCCAAGGGCACGGCCATGGGCGTGTACAATACTTCCCAGTCGCTGGGCTTGTTTGCCGGCGGGGTTGCCGGCGGCTGGCTGGCCCAGCATCAGGGCTTCGGCGCGGTGTTTGCATTGTGCGCGGTGCTGATGGGGGGATGGCTGGTGCTGGCGCTGGGGATGCGGGCGCCGCCCGCGGTCCGGACCCGCATGTTCCACGTCGATGGCCTGGATGCGGCTCGCGCCCAGGAATTGCGCTCCGCCCTCACCCGTTTGGCCGGCGTGGTGGAAGCGGCAGTGCTGGCGGATGAGGGGGTGGCCATGCTGAAAGTGAAATTGAGCGGCTGGGATGAAGCCACCGCGCTAAGATTATTGCAAGGAGAAGCCTGATGGCATCGCTGAATAAAGTCATGTTGATCGGCAATCTGGGCAAGGACCCGGAAATGCGCTATCTGCCGAGTGGCGAAGCGGTGGCAAATTTTTCCATTGCCACGACGGAAAAATTCAAGGACAAGAACGGCGATATGCAGGAAGTCACCGAATGGCACCGCATCAGCTTCTTCGGACGCATCGCCGAAGTGTGCGGGCAATACTTGAAGAAGGGCAGCCCGGTCTACATCGAAGGTTCGATTCGCACCCGCAAATGGCAGGACAAGGAAGGCAAAGACCGCTACACCACGGAAATTCGTGGCGACCGGATGCAGATGTTGGGGAGCAAAGGCGGCGGCATGGCCGAGATGGACAGCGAAGGCGGCCGCAGCAGTGGCGCCGCGCCCAGTCCGGCGCCGGTTTCGTCCGGCGGCAGCGGCTTCGACGATTTTGCGGACGACATCCCTTTCTAAGGCGAAGGCATTGCAGAGCGGCGCATAAAGACAAGAATAAGAATTACGTAATCGGCCCGCCCGGGCCCGAATTGCAGACCACAAATAGCTGTACAAGGGAGAGGAATTGGCAAGCAGCAAAGAGTGCCGGAGCAGGCATGGCCTGCATACCCGTTCTCTCGGACTTGATACCCTTGGCGCCGGGCTGCTTGCCTGTGTGGCTTGTGCCCAGGCGGCCGGAGCGCCCGATGGTCTGACCGAGGCGGATTTTCTTGGCGACGTGCCGGTGGTGCTGACGGCATCACGCCTGTCCCAGCCTTTGGGGCAGGCCCCTGCAGCGGTCACGATCATCGACCGCGACATGATACGGGCGTCGGGCTTCCGCGACATTCCCGATCTGTTTCGGCTGGTGCCGGGCTTTACCGTGGCCTATACCCGCGAGAACACTTGGGGCGTGGGTTACCACGGCATGGCGGATGCATTTTCGCGCCGCATGCAGGTCTTGATAGATGGCCGATCGGTCTACACGCCGGGGTTTGGCGAGGTGCCCTGGACGTCGCTGCCACTTTCCATAGACGACATCGAGCGCATTGAAGTGGTTCGCGGCCCCAATTCCGCTGCCTATGGCTCGAACGCCTTCTTTGGCGTCATCAACATCATCACCATGACAGCGGACCAGGCAGCGGGCGCCAATGTTTCCGGACAGTATGGACAGCAGGGTATGCGCGGCGCATCGTTCCGCTACGGTGGCGGAAGCGATGCACTGCGCTACAGACTGACCCTGTCAGAGCAGAAGCGCGACCGGTTTGCCTCCCAGCCCGACAAGACCGATACCCGCCTGCTGGATTTTCGCGCCGACTATCAGCTGTCCAATACCGACGACATCACGGCCGACGTGGCGCTGAGCCGGGCCGACTGGATCATAGGCGAGGCCTCTTTCGTCCGCACACCGGACGTGGGCGCCGACCATTTCCAGCTTCGCTTCCATCGGGTGGTGAGCCCGGACACTGACTGGTCATTGCAGTTCTACCACATCCGAAACAGGCAGGAAGAGCCGCTGCAGATTCCGACGATTGGCCTGCTCGATATTGGCAACAAGCAAACACGCGACGATCTGGAATTCCAGATGACCACCCGGCCAACGAGCAGCACACGCCTGGTTTGGGGCACGGAAGGCCGCTGGGAAAGCGCGGAATCGGCCTTGTATTTCAACTTTGGCGACGCTCGCACTGGCGCGCTGTACCGGCTATTCGGCAACCTGGAGTGGCGGCCCTCCAGCCGCTGGACGGTCAATGGCGGCGTGATGGCGGAACACCATTACCTGAGCGGGCTTGATTTGTCGCCCCGCCTGGCCCTCAACTACGAACTCGCGCCTGACCATGCCTTGCGCGCATCGATCTCCCAGGCCTACCGCTCGCCCACCTTCTTCGAGGACCAGGGCGAGGTCAATAATCCCATACTTGTGTTCATCCTCGGCCATGGCTTTGCTCCCGGCATTGACTTGCAGTCGGAGCGCATCGTGTCACGGGAAATCGGCTATGTTGGCAACATTCGCCGCTTGCGCCTGCAGATCGACGCGCGGCTGTTCAACGACCGCGTGAGCAAGATCATTGGCAACCAGCAGATTAATCCGGCGCCCCCGCCGGAAGTGTTCCAGGCCTTCAATCTGAACCACGCGGACATCCGCGGTGCGGACATACAGGCGCGCTGGAAGCCGGAGAGATGGATGGATCTGGTCCTGTCCTATGCGCGCGTGAGCATTTCCTCCATTGACATTGCGAAGAAGCCCCCTAACGACAGGGACATCATGGACTCGGCGCCGAAGAACAATTTCTCCGGGCTGGCGATCTTCAAGCTGTCCGACAGTTGGGAGGCCAGTGTTGGCCTCTACCGAGTCGGTTCCATGAAATGGATGGATGAAGGCGATATTACGCGCGCCTACACGCGGATTGACGCGCGCGTGGCCAAGCAGTTGAGCCTGGGTGGGCACCAGGCGGAACTGGCCCTGGTGGGCCAAAATCTGGGTGCCGACTATGCGGAATTCCGCAACGACAATACCTTTGACCGGCGCGTCTACGGCAGCATTTCTTTATCCTGGTGATGCAAGCTTCATAAGGGTTTGGTAAAATAAGCCTTTGTTTTAGCTTCGGGGACAGATCATGCCCATCTATGCTTACCAATGTAGTGCCTGCGGCCATCGGGATGATGTCATGCAAAGGCTCGCCGACGCGCCGCTGAGTGTGTGTCCGCAATGCGGGGCGCAGTCCTTCACCAAGCAGGTGACCGCAGCCGGCTTTGCGCTCAAGGGCAGCGGCTGGTATGCGACCGACTTCAAGGGCGGAGCCAAGCCGGCCGAGAAGCCGGCCGAAAAGAAAGAGGACGCGCCTGCCCACGCCTGTGGATCAGGGGGCTGCGGCGCCTGCAGCTGAATTGAATGCACAACCTGACTCAGGAACTGGGCGGCCTAGGCCGCCCGCCTTTTTTATTGTGAAACGCTATTTCGTTACCGGCTTACTGATCTGGGTGCCGCTGGGAATTACCTTGTGGGTGCTGAGCCTGCTGATCGGTACCATGGACATGAGCCTCTTGCTGTTGCCGGCGGCCTGGCGTCCTGAGGCCTGGCTGGGCTTTAGCATTCCCGGGTTGGGAGTGATCCTGACCTTGCTGGTGATCTTCCTGACCGGCCTGGCGACGGCGAATATCATGGGCCAGAAGCTGGTTGATTTCTGGGAATCGCTGTTGCTCAGGATTCCGGTGGTCAAGACCATTTACAACAGCGTCAAGCAGGTATCCGATACCCTGTTTTCCAGCGAAGGGCAGGCGTTCAAGAAAGTGCTGCTGGTGCGGTATCCCCACCCCGAGGCCTGGTCGATTGCGTTCCAGACCAATATGCCCGAGGCGGTGAAAGGCAAACTGGATCACGAGCATGTGGGTGTGTTCATCCCCACCACCCCGAGTCCGGTCAACGGGTTCTATTTTTACGTGAAGAAGAGCGAATCCATCGAACTGAAGATGACGGTGGAAGACGCCCTTAAGGTCATTGTCTCGATGGGGGTGGCAACCATCGGGGTTAAGCAGGGTCCGGGACCGTTGCGTTCGCGACTTGCGGGCAATCAATAAAGCAGATTCATCATGATGCGTACCCATACCTGCGGTGAAGTCAACGCCCGCCATATTGGTCAAATCGTCGCATTCTGCGGCTGGGCCCATCGCCGGCGCGATCACGGCGGAGTCATCTTCATCGACCTGCGCGACCGCTACGGCCTGGTGCAGATCGTGTGCGATCCCGACATGGGCGAGGATTTCAAGCGTGCAGAGGAAATCCGCCACGAGTTTGTGCTGCGCATCAGCGGCCTGGTTCGCGCACGGCCGGAAGGCACCGCCAATCCCAATATGCCTACAGGCCAAATCGAGGTGCTGGCGCGGCAGATCGAAGTGCTCAATACGGCTGCCACGCCACCCTTCCTGATCGATGACGACAACATCAACGAGAATACCCGGCTGACCTACCGCTACCTGGATCTGCGCCGCGAGCCCATGCAGAAGAACCTGGCGCTGCGTTACCGCATGGCCAAGACCATGCGCGACTATCTGGATGCCCACGGCTTCATGGAGGTGGAAACCCCCATGCTGACTCGTTCCACGCCGGAAGGCGCGCGCGATTACCTGGTGCCTTCACGGGTTCACGCCGGCATGTTCTATGCGCTTCCCCAGTCGCCCCAGCTGTTCAAACAGCTCCTCATGGTGGCGGGCTATGACCGCTATTTCCAGATCACCAAGTGCTTCCGCGACGAGGATCTGCGCGCCGATCGCCAACCCGAGTTCACCCAGGTCGACCTGGAAATGTCATTTGTCAATGAAGAAGATGTGATGGGCCTGGTGGAAGGCATGATCCGCGCGACCTTCAAAACCGTGGCGGGTGTGGAGCTTCCCGATCCCTTTCCGCGGATCGGCTGGCGCCAGGCCATGGATAAGTACGGCTCCGACAAGCCAGACATGCGAGTCAAGCTGGAATTCACTGAACTCACCGACGTGATGAAAGAAGTTGACTTCAAGGTTTTCTCCGGCCCGGCCAACAACGCCAACGGTCGGGTGGCCGCGCTGAGGATACCTGGCGGCGGCGAGTTGTCGCGCGGCGAGATCGACAGCTACACCGAATTCGTCAAGATCTACGGCGCCAAGGGCCTGGCCTGGATCAAGGTCAACGACCAGGCCAAAGGCCGCGAGGGCCTCCAGTCGCCCATAGTCAAGAATCTGCACGATGCGGCGTTGAAAGCCGTGCTGGAGCGCAGCGGCGCGCAGGACGGCGACCTGATCTTCTTCGGCGCGGATTCCGCCAAAGTGGTGAATGATGCCCTGGGCGCGTTGCGCGCAAGGATCGGCCACGAGAAAGGCTATCTGACCGGTGCAGCGTGGACGCCCTTGTGGGTGGTGGACTTCCCCATGTTCGAATACGACGAGGAAGCGAAGCGCTGGATCGCCCTGCATCATCCCTTCACTGCGGCGAAACCTGGCCATGAAGACATGCTGGAATCCAATCCGGGTGGCTGCCTGTCACGCGCCTACGACATGGTGCTCAACGGCTGGGAAGTAGGCGGCGGTTCGATCCGGATTCATCGCGAGGACGTGCAGGAAAAAGTCTTTGCCGCCCTCGACATCAGCCACGAGGAACAGCGTGCCAAATTCGGTTTCCTGCTCGATGCACTGCAATACGGCGCGCCACCGCATGGCGGGCTGGCCTTCGGTCTCGACCGCCTGGTCACGCTGGTCGCAGGAGCCGAGTCGATTCGCGATGTGATCGCCTTCCCCAAAACCCAGCGCGCCAACGACCTGATGACCGACGCCCCCAACCAGGTGGACGAAAAGCAGCTGCGCGAACTGCATATTCGCCTGCGTAATTCCACGCCTGCGGGCTGAGATCAATTTCCAAACAAAGAGGACGGGAGGACAAGAGGAACCCGCGTCAGGTTTACTCCTGTCCTATTGTCATCCCTGTGTAAGCATGGTTTTCAAAATCCCCGTCTCGGTCCTGGTGGTGATTCATACGCCCGACAATCAGGTGCTGCTGCTTGAGCGCGCCGACCACCCGGGCTGGTGGCAGTCGGTGACCGGTTCCCAGGATCCCGGCGAGACCCTGCTGCAGACCGCAATCCGGGAAGTCAGGGAAGAGACGGGCCTGGATGCCCGGGCCTACCTGCTGACGGACTGGGCCCAGACCAATGTGTACGAAATCTTTGAGTGCTATCGGCACCGCTATGCGCCCGGCACCACGCATAACACCGAGCATGTCTTTGGCCTGGAAGTGCCCGCGCCCCTGCCGGTCAGCCTGGCGCCCGCAGAGCATCTCGACTACCAGTGGCTTCCGGCTGAGCAGGCGGCGGCCAAATGCTTCTCGCCCAGCAATGCCGAAGCCATCCGCAGTCTGGTCCGGCAGTCCGGGGCCATCCGGAACCCGTAGCACAGCTCAGCTTGTGGCAGAATCAAGCTGTTGCACTTCCCGCAACCGACCAGAGGACTCTTGATGAACCGGCGCCACGTTCTCGCCTATCTAACTGCGCTGACATCCCTTGCCTGGATCCCGCGCTCCGCACTCGCGGAACCTGACCTACGCGCAATAGTGGACGTCGACCGCAGCATGATCCTCGGTACCATAACCGTCAGGGCCTTTATCGACGTGCCGGTGGACGTCCGGTCGGCCTGGGCAGTGTTGACCGACTATGACCGGCTGGCCGGATTTGTGCCGGACATGCATGAGTCCCGCGTGGTCAGTAAACCGGGGCAGCCGCACCGGGTGTTTCAACGTGGCGAGAAGTCCTGGCTGATTCTGGATGCGCCCTTCGAGGTGCTCATGCAGATGGACGAGACGCCGCCTTCTCGCATCGCCTTCCACCAGCTTGCCGGTACGCTGAAGGACATGCACGGGGAGTGGCGCCTGCTCCCGCTCAAAGGCGGGGTGCGCATTGCCTACTATGCGCAAATGGAGCCTGGTTTGCTCTCACCGCGCGCGCCGGGTGACTCCGTGCTGATCCAGGCGGACATTGAGCGCATGTTAGAGGCCATCGGGCGCGAGATGCTAAGGCGTCAAACTTACCAGTGGAAGCGGTGAACGTGAGGGCCGAAGTCATGGGGCGCATGGGCCTGACCCTGCTGTGGCTGTTCAGCTGTTCGGCCCAGGCCGAGGCCGAGGTCCAGGTGGCGCCCGATGCCAACGTGATCCACATCTCCGCAACGATTCCCACCAGCGTGGACCGCAAGACCGCGTGGCAGGTGCTCAGCGATTACAACCACTGGGCGGAGTTTGTGCCTGACCTGATGGTGAGCCGGGTCGTCTCCCAGCCGGGCGAACCGCTGCTGATCGAGCAGCGCGGCAGAATTCCGTGGTTGCCCGCGTTTCCTGTGGTGGTCATCGCCACGGTGGAGGAAACCCCGAACAAGGGTCTGCGTTTTCAGCGCGTCGCCGGCAACATCAAGGCATTGGAGGGTGAATGGCAGATCCAGGGCAAGTTTCCGGTGCGCCTGATCTATCGCTCCACAGTGGAACCGGGGTTTCCCTTGCCGCCGCAGATGACTATCGATATTTTCCGCCAGGATACCAAGGTCCGCCTGGAGGCCATGGCGCAGGAGATGGCGCGCCGCGCCGCTGCCGGTCCCTAGCCCTACCTTCGCACCCCTGAGGGTGTTTCGCAGTGTCGCCGAGCCGGAAAGACGCGCAAATGATGGATATCGCTTGATTCTTGTTCCTGGATATGATACATGAAAGAATATGCATGTATTC
>JBAWGM010000031.1:0-7325 GCA_049592895.1 Thiobacillaceae bacterium
GAAACGGGGTTAAGGCAAGGTTACTTGGGCACCGCCAGACGAAAGGGGCGGCACAGACAAACCAAACCTAATGCTACCGCGCCACATCTCTACTCTACCGCGAGTACGTATTGAGCATCGTGCCAGAAAGCGGTCGCACGGTGTGGCTGTCCGACCGCTAGGGCGATACCTAGATTTCGGTCTGCTCCGAAATCTCCAGTGCGTCATCGACCTCGATCCCAAGGTATCGAACGGTGCTCTCAAGCTTGGAATGACCGAGCAAGAGTTGGACAGCCCTTAGGTTCTTGGTTCGCTTGTAGATCAGCGTCGCCTTGGTCCTTCGCATTGTATGCGTGCCATAGGCCGTCGAATCAAGTCCGACGGCGGCAACCCACTGATGCACGATCCGGGCGTACAGGCGTCCGGATTGCCTATACTGAAAATGACCAGACTGGGATGTTTGGCGGAATCGGATCCCATCAAATGCACCACACCATTCAATCGTCGATGCGATCACAAATCCTGGCGATGCCAATGATGGCTTTCGTGGATACCGCGGTATCGATGGTGGCCTTGAGCAGTTCCTGGACGCCCGCTTCGCCAATCGCGCTGCGAAAGCGCCCGACCTGAGTCGCATCGCACGGCAGGCGTGGCTCGTAATACTCCCGGCCACTGAAGTATTGCCAGACGACGTTCTCGGCCCAGCGTTCCACCAGTTCCTCGTCGCTCAGATTGAAGGCATGCTTGAGGTACAGAAAGGCACTCATCAACCGAATCGTCAGGCGTGGCCGCCCTGCGGCGCTGATTCCCCCACCGACCGTCTGCATCGTCGCGCCGAACAGATCAACGTCCTCGCGCGCTTGCCCCGCGCGCTCACCGCGCGCAAAGGTCGGGGCCAGGGCCGCTTCAATCTGCGACCACGGCATGCGTCGGGCAAGCACCGCCAGAGGATGCCGCAGGTCGATCATCTGCTCCAGCCGGGCTCGAAAAAAATCGGAAGTGGCCATCGGAAACCCTCAAGAATCCCTCAGAAATCCACACCGATTACATCAGTTTCCAAGGAATTCAGCCACATCAATTCACCCAACCTATCCCGCTTTCTTGCCGGTTGTGGCTATTTAGCAGGGCCGACTACATACGGCTTCGACACCTGTATTAGAGCGCCTTTCGGCGGTTCCGCCGATACCCCCTATGAAATATCCGGGCTAGGCTATTGCGCGTGCAGGAATGGCAGAAACGACAAGGCCAGAAGCGATTACATTGCCTCTGGCCTTCGTTTTGTGGCGCGCGAACGTACCGCGGGTTTGGCGCCCGAGTCGACGCCGAGACCTTAGCGGTCGTTCTCGATTTTGAGATCAATCCAGACCGATTTCACGCCTTCGGTGTTGCGTGCCGTATCAACTGCCTCGTTTATTTCTTCCTGGTTATTGGCCGTGCCGCTCAACCGCACGTTGCCATCCTTATCGGTATCCACACTGATGTGTATCATGCTGCCTGGGTGATCCGCGGCCAGTTTTGCCTTTATTTTGGTCGTAATGATCGAGTCTTTGACGAACGTCATCGGGTGTGGACGGTCCGCGTCACCATCCTCGGCACGGGCTGCAGGAGCAGGCTGGGCTTCAGGAGCAGGCTGGGCTACAGGAGCAGCACCTGGCTGACCATACATGGTGAAGGGGTTGAACACAGCTGGAGGTGGGGCTCCTACGACAGGAGCAGCAGGGGTCATGAATGCGAAGGGGTTATAACCCTGAGTTGCGGGCGCGACGGTGGGCGCAGCTGGGGTCATGAATGCAAAGGGATTAAAGCCCTGAGTTGCATTGGTGTAGGTGCTGGGATTCAGGAAGCTGCCCCAGGTGCCGTAGGTCTGGGGACTAACCGCCGCGTTCGCCCAGTTGGTATAGAGGGCGGGGTTCATCGGCGCCATCATCAGATTGACGTTGGCGGGGTTCATTGGCGCCGTCAACCAGTTCATGTACATGCTCGGGTTCATCATCTGCAAGCCGGCGTTCCACATGTGGGGATCCATGGGCGCCATCATCCCCTTCAAGTAGGTGTTGGGGTTCATGAAGGGGGTTGCCATGGCCATGTAGAAGTTGGGGTCCATGGAGGCGGCCATCCACTTCATGTACATGTTGGGGTCCATGAACTGCATGTACTTTTGCATGGTCCGGGGATCCAGCGCCGCCTGGCCCATCTGGGTATAGGTGGCAGGGTTCATGCCCTGGGTCATCATGGCGGCCAAGGTCGCGGGATCCATCAGCATGATCATGGTGCTGACGGCGGCCTTGGGATTCTGTGCAGGTTCCACCATGGTGGCGGGGTTCAGCAGCATGGCAGCGGTGGATTCCGGGGTGGCTTGGGCAGCCGGGGCGGCAGCAGCCGTACCGTTGGCGAATGCCGGGGCCATGACAGTAGCGGCGATTAGTGCCGCGCTTAATTGAGCGACTTTCATTTGGACTCTCCTACGAGTTAAAGCGGTTGGGGGTAAAAAAGAAATGAAATCAATATTTTGTGTGTTGATATATGAGTTCATTCAGATGCTTCAGATCAATATATTGATTCAGGACATATATTGATTCAGGACATAGCAGATAGTGTGCTGTTAGCACAACCATGTCGCTAATGCAAAACCATCACATTTGAGCGTCGGCCGAATTGATTGGCGCTTGGCTGCATGTCTGTTCTCCAGGTTGGTTCAAGTTTTGCGTCCAGCCAATTCCCAAGCGTGCTACTCGAAGGAACATTATTTTCCCTTTTCCAGCGGCGTTCCGTTCGTTAACGCACATATCTCTGCGAAAATGGGAGGGTTTCTCATACCGTCGAGGGACCTCAAGGGCTGATGCCAGCAATCGTGGAGATATAGGGTGTTGGCGCGCGTTGAGCAATGACCAGATTGCGCGATTTGCCTTGACCACACTTGTTCTCTGCAAAATCCTGTCCTTTCGCAGCTTTCAAACCGCTCAGCCCCGGTCACTCAATATTGCGCAAGGTGGTCAGCCGGTACCACACACCAACACGCGGACCCTCCGAATGCATAATTACTGCATGATGCGCATAGGATGAACGTATCCAGGAGCCTGTCGGAAAGGATTCCTTCATCTTGGACATGATGTCGACATTGGTGACGCAATGAGATATTTCTTAAATCGAAGACGCACTGAACAACGGCGAAGCGTCATCACGGACAAATGTGTCCGGCGCTTCGCCCTTTTCGTGCCAGTGCTGGTCCTGCTGCTCCTACCCCGGATATCCACGGCATTTCAGATCCCCATCCTTGTCTATCACCGCTTCGGCCCCCAGGTGACAGACAGCATGATGGTAAGGACGGATGTATTCGAGGCGCAGCTCCGGCAAATCGAGCAGGCAGGGTACCGAGTGATCCCCCTCAGGCAGCTTGTGGACCACTTGGTCGCCCACGTTCCGCCGGCCCCGGCCCACTCCGTGGTCATTACTGTGGACGATGGCCACAGGTCTGTCTACACGGAGCTATTGCCGACGGTGCGGCGCCACCATATCCCGGTGACCCTGTTCATCTATCCTTCGGCGATCTCCAACGCCAGCTATGCCATGACCTGGGAGCAGTTGGCGGAACTGCGCGCAACCGGGCTGTTCGACATTCAGTCCCACACTTACTGGCACCCCAATTTCTTTCGTGAACGGCAGCGGCTCGATCCCGAGCGCTACACGCGTTTCGTGGATATGCAGCTGACCCGGTCGAAAGCCGTGCTGGAGAAGCGACTGAATGAGCGGGTGGATCTGCTGGCCTGGCCTTTTGGCCTGCAGGATGCAGGGCTGCGGGCACGCGCCGCGCGGGACGGCTACATCGCGGCCTTTACCCTGGATCGCCGGCTCGCCCGCAGCGATGACGATCCCCTGGCCCTGCCTCGCTACTTGATCACCGATGCGGATAGACCTGCCGCCTTCGCCGCCATCCTGCGGCAAGCGAATGTTGACCGCCAAGGTCGAATACCTTGAACGTAGGAAGGGAACCGTGACCTGGAGATCCAGACAATTCATGCTCTCCCTCGTGCTTCTTGCCCTGAGCGTCCCGTCTGAGGCCGCTAATGGTTGGGTGCGAGTGCTGGATGCCCAAACCGGCCGTCCCATCGGTGGCGCCCGGGTAACGGTAGCAGGCAGGGTAGCAAGCACTGATGCGGAGGGTTTACTAACCCTTCCCAATCCGGCTATGGTCCTGGACGTGCGCGCGCCCGGCTACAGGCGTATGCACCTTGGCGACGTCGGTCATGCCGTCAACAGCCGCGAGATTCATCTCCAGCCTTTCAGGCCAAAGGCCCTTTACCTGTCCTTCTATGGTATCGGCGACCGTGAGCTGCGCGGGGCCGCGCTGAAGCTCCTTGACGAGACAGAACTCAACGCCTTGGTGATTGACGTCAAGGGGGACCAAGGTCGCATCCCCTACCACAGCGCTGTACCGCTGGCCGCGACGGTGGGGGCGCAGAAGGTCATCACTGTGCGCGACATGCCCGCCCTGCTTACGTCCCTGCGCGAACGGGGTATCTACACCATTGCCCGAATCGTGGCCTTCAAGGATGACCCCCTGGCCCATGCCCGCCCGGAACTGGCGGTGCGCAACCAAGCGAGCGGGATTTGGACGGACCAAGAGGGACTGGCCTGGACCGACCCGTTCCGGCGGGAGGTCTGGGACTATCTCCTGGCCGTGGCCGAGGAGGCGGCAAGGATGGGTTTCGACGAAATCCAATTCGACTACCTACGCTTCCCCGACGAACCGGGGCTGGTCTTTTCAAAACCCACCACCGAGGCGAACCGGGTGGCGGCCATCTCCGGGTTTCTGACCGAGGCGACCGGGCGCTTGGCACCCTACAATGTTTTCCTGGCCGCGGACGTCTTCGGCTATGTGCTTTGGAACACGAACGACACCGACATCGGCCAACGCCTGGAGGACCTCGCACCCCATTTGGATTATATTTCGCCCATGCTCTATCCCTCCGGCTTCCAGAAAGGCATTCCCAGCTACCGTGACCCGGTGGCCGCGCCCCATGAGATCGTCGAACTGAGCTTACGCAACGCCCAGAAACGCACCGGGCTGTCGGCACTGCGCTTCCGTCCCTGGCTGCAGGCCTTCCGCGATTACGCCTTCGACCACCGTGTCTTCGGCGCTGACGAGATTAGCGCCCAGATCCGTGCGGCGGAGGAATTCGGCAGTAACGGATGGATGCTGTGGAACCCGCGCAATAGCTATAGTGCTGCCGGCCTGAGAGCGAAGGCAAAATGAGGTGGCTGGCGGCCCCGCTGATGCTCCTGTGGGCCATTCCGCTTGCATCTGCCGCACGGCCGCCGGACGCGGTGGCCTTGGGCCGCATCGACGACATCGTCAAAGAGGAGATCGCAGCCAGCCGCCTGCCCGGCGCAGTGGTGCTAGTGGGTGGCGAGAACAGCGTCTACTACCGCCGCGCCTTCGGCGAGCGTCAGGTGAAGCCTGAGCGGCTGCCTATGACTGAGGACACCATCTTCGACTTGGCCTCCCTGACCAAGCCCGTGGCCACGGCCACTGCCATCATGCAGCTCGATGAGTTGGGCAAGGTGGACCTGGACGCCCCTGTAGCCCGCTACTGGCCCGAGTTCGCCACCAACGGCAAAGCAGCCATCACCCTGCGCCAATTGCTCACCCACTACTCCGGACTACCGGCAGACCTAGACCTCAACGGCAAATGGTCCGGACGGGAGACCGCGCGCCGCCTGATCGTCCAGGCGCGGCCGGTTACCACGCCTGGCAGCCGCTATCGCTATAGCGACATTAACTTCGAGGTGTTGGGGTTGCTGGTGGAACGGGTTTCCGGTCTACCCTTGGACGTCTACTGTGAACACCACATTTTCGGCCCCCTGGGCATGCGCGACACCACTTTCAAACCCAAAGACATGGCGCGGATCGCGCCGACCGAGGGGGGGAGACAGGGCACCGTGCACGACCCCACCGCCTTCCGCATGGGCGGGGTGGCAGGACACGCTGGACTGTTCTCCACCGTCGACGACCTGGCGCGCTTCGCACGGATGTTGCTGGCAGGCGGCAAGCTGGACGGCGTGCGAGTGCTGCAGGCGACCAGCGTCGAGGCTATGACTGTCCCCCAGTCACCAGCGGGCCTAGAGCGGCTGCGCGGACTGGGCTGGGACCTGGCGCCGCCATTCGCTTCAAATCACGACGTGTTGCCGCCGGTGGGGGCCTACGGTCACACTGGGTTCACGGGAACCTCCCTGTGGATTGATCCCGTTTCCAAGATCTACGTGATTCTGCTCACCAACCGAGTGCATCCCGACGGCCGGGGCGACGTGAAGCCGCTGCGCGAGCGCCTTACGGTCGCCGTGGGAGACGCTGTGGGCACGGTGTCCAGTGGAGACATCGTCGCCGCCCGCCCTGCCTTGGCCCCCTTTGTGGCCGCGGTACCTGCGGTGCAGACCGGGTTGGACGTACTGGCCGAGCAGCACTTCGCCCCACTCCGGGGCTTGCATGTGGGGCTGATCACCAACCACACCGGTCTCGACGCCCGCGGCCGCAGGAATTTTGACTTGCTGCGCGCGGCGCCCGGTGTAAGCCTCGCGGCACTGTTCAGCCCGGAACATGGGCTCGACGGCAACCTGGACGAGAAAGTCGCCTCGGGCGCCGAGCCCAGCACCGGGCTGCCGGTCTACAGCCTCTACGGCAAGACGCAACGGCCTACTGACGAGATGCTCAAAGATCTGGACGCCCTGGTGTTCGACATTCAGGACGCCGGCGCTCGCTTCTATACCTACATCACTACCCTAGGCTACGCCATGGAGGCTGCTGCGAAGCGGGGCATTCCCATCTACGTCCTTGACCGGCCCAACCCCATTACCGCCGCCGCCGTGCAGGGCCCCATGCTCGACGCGGGGCGCACCTCTTTCACTGCCTACTATCCCATACCCGTGCGCTACGGCATGACAGTGGGCGAGCTGGCCCGGTTCTTCAACGCCGAAGCCGGTATCGGAGCCGACTTGCGCGTCATCCCTATGCACGGCTACGCGCGACGCGACTGGTACGACGACACCGGACTGCCCTGGGTGGCCCCCTCGCCGAACCTGCGCACGCTCACCGAGGCGGTTCTCTACCCCGGCGTGGCTTTGGTGGAGGGGGCCAATGTGAGCGTGGGACGAGGCACGGATACGCCCTTCGAGCTGGTCGGTGCTCAGTGGATCGATGCACAGACATTGACGAGATACTTGGATGCGCGGGCCCTGCCAGGGGTGCGTTTCACTGTTGCCGAATTCACGCCAAAAACCGGCCGCTACCAGGGCCGAGCCTGCCATGGCGTGCGCATCACGGTCACAGACCGCGATGCCCTGGAATCACC
>JBAWGM010000032.1:0-13457 GCA_049592895.1 Thiobacillaceae bacterium
GTTGAGCCGCTTGTGCGGCTTTTCGCGCAGGTCGCCTCGAACGTAGTGTTAGGGGCTTGGAACACGACTTGGAAATTCATAGATGAACTTCAGCAACATTTCTGTAAAAGCAATGAGTTCCTCAGCATCCGATTGCGCCATGAGTTCAATCTCATGTGTGGCCTCGTTACCCTTCTTTCGAATGTGATCGACCCACCCCTTGCCATTGGGCGGAATAAAGCCATTCGCTGCCAGAAATTCCACGTACTCAATGAACTTCAGTCCTTCAGCAGCCCCCTGTTGAACAGCAATGTTCATCAGCATTTTGCGGGTTGACAGAACCGAGGCGGTGTATGCGGAAAGGGAACAGCAGTTTCTTGCTTCGCGGTACAACTGTTCCAGTTCGGGAGGCAAGTGTTGCACTTCGTTGCCTGGAACAACGCCTGGATATTGACGCGCGTTTGGATCGAAGTACGTTGGCTTGTCGCAATTGGGGCAGACGTAAATCCTTCCGCGAGCGCCACCTTCCATGAAGTAGCCTTTATCGTTTGCGACGTTGAAGCCGCAGTGACCGCAACGAAACTGTTTAGGCCCAATGCCTGATAAAGAGTGCCAAGACATACCTCCTCCTTAATGCCCCTAACAGTTATTCAACAGACCCACCGGTCAGTATATTGATAATCGCCGAACATACTGAGGCGCTGTAACTGGGGTGATTCCAATGGGCATGCTCAAGTTGTCTGTCCCCATATGTGATGATAATCCGGATCGACTGTCCCCTATGGGGAACGTGTGCAATTGTCTGGCTTTGGCCGGGGCTGCCCGATGCACGTATTTCACATAGCCGCCCGCCACACGATCTGATGACAGGACCTCGACCGTGTCTTGCGGCCGAAGTCCGGCACTCAATGTTTGCACGCTGAACGACTGCTCGGGAATTGCAAACTATTTGGCCAATGAATCGCCCGAAAAACGTTTGACCTGGCCATTTGAATGGTGCCGCTTATCTGACTCGAACAGATGACCTATCGCTTACAAGGCGATTGCTCTACCAACTGAGCTAAAGCGGCGATTGACAGCGCGCGATTGTAACAGCCCTGCGCGTGCTATTTGATGATCTTCAGCTTGGGGCGGCCCTTGGGCGGCTCCGGAAGCTTGGGGCTCTCTGCCGCGGGACTCGTGGCGGTCGTCTGCCCGGTCACTGCGTCCTCGACCGGAAACTGCATGCCCTCGCCATTTTCCCGGGCATAGATCGCCGCCACCCGATCGACCGGCACCCTGATCTCCTGGGACGCGCCACCAAAGCGGGCGGAAAACTGGATCCGGTCGTTGTCCATGGTCAGGTTGCGGGTGGCTCCGGCGCCGACGTTGAGGACGATCTGGCCATTCTTGACATAGCCATGCGGTACCCGGGTGCGCTCATCCACATGGACCAGCAGATAGGGGGTGAAGCCGTTGTCCACGCACCATTCGTACAGCGCGCGGATCAGATAGGGGCGGGTGGATCCCGGCTTCGGCCCCTGCTCCATTACTTGCGCATGGCTTTTTCGGTGGGGGTCAGCGCATCGAAGAAGGCCGGCCGGGAAAATAGTCGCTCGCGGAACTTGAGCACCGGAGCCGCCTGCTTGGGCAACTGGATGTCGTAATGTTCGAGGCGCCACAGCAGAGGTGCGATCGCCACATCCAGCATGGAAAACTCATCGTTCATCAGATAGGTCTGCTTGGTGAGTATGGGCGTCAACTGGGTCAGGGCATCGCGGATTTCCTGGCGCGACTTGTCCGCGGTCTTCTGGCTGCCGTGTTCAAGCTGGTTGACGTGGGTAAACAGATTGCTTTCAAAGTTGTACAGCACCAGCCGCGCGCGTGCGCGCATCACCGGGTCGGCCGGCATCAGTTGGGGGTGGGGAAAACGCTCGTCGATGTATTCATTGATGATGTTGGACTCATAAAGCACCAAATCCCGCTCGACCAGGACAGGCACCTTGCCATAGGGATTGATGACGGCGAGATCCTCAGCCTTGTTGTGCAGGTCCACATCGATGACTTCAAAATCCATGCCCTTTTCAAAGAGCACAATGCGGCAACGGTGGCTGTATGGATCAATAGTGCCCGAGTAGAGGGTCATCATGATGGAAATCCCTTAATTATCGAGGCGGCCGCGTCATGTATCGACACTCCTGCCGTTGCACAATGCGGCGGTTTCTAACAGCGCAACGGGGCGCCTCAATCACCCGATGCGTTAATTGCCATTGTTACTGCACAAGCCTGCTTCATGCCAATTGCGCGGTATCGTCAAGCGCTCGGCCTGTTGCATCGTCGTCGTGCCGGACAAATGGCGTACGTATCCCAAAAAAGCCAACAGCCGGAACCTGTCCGGCTGCCGATCACTGGCGCCGCGGAGACCTAGTGTATGTCCTTCCAGAACTCCTTCTTCAGGTAGTACGCCACGACGAAGAACATGCCCAGGAATAGCAGGACAAACAGCCCGGTGGTCATGCGCTTCTCCTTGGCCGGTTCGCCCATCCAGGCAAGGTAGTTCACCAGATCGCCCACCATGGCGTCGTACTGGGCGAGCGATACGGAACCCGGCTTGATCAGTTCAAACCGGTCGAATACGCGCCTTTCCTCACCATTTTCTTCCTTCTCGGTACGGAAATGTGCAATCTGCTCCCCTTGCAAGGTGGCCATCACATGCGGCATGCCTACCTTGTCGAACACGACGTTGTTCCAGCCCGTGGGCCGGGTATCGTCGCGGTAGAAACTGCGCAGGTAGGTGTACAGCCAGTCCGGGCCTCTGGAGCGCGCAATCACGGACAAGTCGGGCGGACTTGCGCCAAACCACACCTTGGCGTCGGCCTTGGTCACAGCGACTGCCATCGTCTCGCCCGGCTTTTCGCGGGTGAACATGAGGTTTTCCTTGATCTGGGTTTCGGTCAGCCCGAGATCCTGCAGTCGGGAATAGCGCATGTAGTTGGCGCTGTGACAGTTAAGACAATAATTCACGAACATGCGGGCGCCGCGCTGCAGCGAAGCCTGATTGGCCAGATCAACAGGAGCCTTGTCCAGCCTGACATCCTCGCCCGCAGCCAGTGTCAGGGCAGGTCCAAAGGCCAGGACAGCGAACAGTTTGATCATGAGTTTCATCAGCCAGTCACCCTCTCCGGTTCGGGTTTGGTCTTGTCGGATGCAAGATAGAAAGGCATCAACGCGAAACAAGCCGTGTAACCCAGGTACATCAGATTCAGGTTTCCGTCGCTGAACTGTTTCATCGAGCCCCAGATGATTGCGACTGCCAGAACAACGATCGCGAGGATGAATAAGTTCTGCATCGGGACCAGTATCGGTTTCCTGCCCGCTTTCGAATACCACGGCAGCGCATAAAAGAAGGCGAGATAAACGACAGTCAGGATGCGCGCGATCCAGGTGAGGGTGGGCTTGGCAGGGAGGGTGCCCAGCCACCCCAGGCCTATGAAGGCGACGACAAAAGCCGCCAGGAACCACTTGTAAGTGGCGCCGCGATAGCGGATGGACTTGACCGGACTATGGTCGAGCCAAGGCAGGGCCGCGAAAATCAGAACTGAAATCCCCATCATGACAACACCCGGAAACTGCGATCCAAACAGGGGTGGCACGGCGCGAAGTACGGCGTAAAAAGGGGTGAAGTACCATACTGGCGCGATGTGCTCCGGGGTTTTGAACGGGTCGGCCGGAATGAAGTTGTTGGCCTCAAGGAAGTACCCGCCAAGCGTGGGCGCGAAAAACACCACTGCGCTGAACACCATCAAGAACACGATCACCCCAACGATATCCTTGACTGTGTAATAAGGATGAAAGGGGATGCCGTCGAGCGGAATGTGGGTCTCTGGGTCCTTGTGCTTCTTGATTTCCACCCCGTCCGGGTTGTTGGAGCCCGTTTCGTGCAGGGCAACCAGGTGGGCGACCACCAGGCCCAGCAGCACAATCGGCACCGCGATCACGTGGAAGGAAAAGAAACGGTTGAGGGTGGCGTCCGACACCACATAGTCACCGCGTATCCACAAGGACAAGTCGTCACCGACAAAGGGCACCGCGGAGAACAGGTTGACGATCACCTGGGCGCCCCAGTAGGACATCTGCCCCCATGGAAGCAGATAGCCCATGAAAGCCTCCGCCATCAGCGCGAGGTAGATCACCATGCCGAACAGCCAGATCAATTCGCGCGGCCGCCGGTAGGAGCCGTACATGAGGCCGCGGAACATGTGCAGATAAACGACGATAAAGAAGGCCGATGCGCCGGTGGAATGAATGTAGCGGATGAGCCAGCCCCAGTCCACGTCGCGCATGATGTACTCGACCGAGCCGAAAGCCTTATCCGCATCCGGCTTGTAATGCATGGTAAGAAAAATGCCGGTGACGATCTGGATGACCAGCACCAGCAGGGCAAGGGAGCCGAAGAAGTACCAGAAATTGAAATTCTTCGGTGCGTAGTATTCGGAAAGGTGGGCCTTCCAGGTGGCGGTCAGCGGGAAGCGGTCATCCACCCAATTCATCAGTTGTTTCATGCGGGACATGAATTAAGCTCCTTGGCTGTCTTCACCGATCAGGATGCGTGTATCCGTCACATAGTGGTGCTTGGGGATAAGCAGGTTGATCGGCGCCGGCGAGCCGATGAACACACGACCCGCCAGATCAAAGCGTGACCCATGGCAGGGGCAGAAGAAGCCCCCCGGCCATTCGGGTCCGAGATCGGCAGGCGCCACCTCGGGCCGGTAAGTGGGCGAACAGCCCAGATGGGTGCAGATCCCCACGCAGACCAAATACTCCGGCTTGATGGAACGGGTCGGATTCTTGCAGTAGGGGGGCTGCTGAGGCTGTTCGGAAGTAGGGTCTGAGAGCTTGGCGTCATGTTTGCCCAGCAGATCGAGCATTTCCTTGGAGCGATTCACGACCCAGACAGGCTTGCCTTGCCATTCAGCAGTGATCAACATGCCCGGCTCAATCTTGCTGTTGTCGACCTCCACCGGGGCGCCTGCTGCCTTCGCCCGCGCGCTGGGCATCATGCTTTTCACGAACGGCACGGCTACGGCCACAGCGGCGGCTATGCCCATCCCGGAGGTCGCGGCAACCAGAATCTTGCGCCTTTTCTGATCGATATCCTGCTGACTCATAATTGATAATTGCCCTTGTGTGGGTCTGGCCCGATAAAAAACCTTGCGATTTTAACCTCTTTCAGGTTCCCGATGAAAGACCCAAGCCGGGCTTGCGCTCATAAGGGCGCGCGGAAGCCATATAATGTCCGCCTCACCTGACATTCCATGACGAAGCGGCGATGAAAAAGTATTGGTTGATTTTTGCCCAGGCCGCCACCGCGGCGCTGGGAGTCCTGATGGTCATCGCCTTGTTCAAACCCGGGATGCTCAACTGGCGGGAACCTTCGAATGGGATAATCATAGAGCAGGTCAAAGGCAGAGTGCCGGCGCAAGCTTCCGGCTCATTTGCGAATGCGGCCCAGGCGGTCACCCCGTCCGTGGTCAACGTCTTCACCCAAAAAAAAGTGCGTGAAGCAAGCAACCCATTCGCCAGCGACCCCATCTTTCGCCATTTCTTCGGTGATCGTGTTGATCCGCGCCCACGCCAGGTTTCCAATTTGGGTTCCGGTGTCATCGTCACTACCAACGGCTATATCCTGACCAATAACCACGTGGTGGAAGCGGCGGACGAAATCCAGGTCGCCCTGGCGGACGGCAAGATCTACCCGGCCAAGGTAGTCGGCGCCGATCCCGAGACTGACCTGGCAGTCCTCAAGATCAACGCGACCAAGCTGCCCGCCATCGTATTCGGCCGATCTGAATCGCTGCGAGTGGGCGATTGGGTGCTGGCGATCGGCAATCCATTCGGCGTCGGTCAGACCGTGACCCTGGGGATCGTTTCTGCCTTGGGCCGCAGCCACCTCGGTATCAATACTTTCGAAAACTTCATCCAGACCGATGCCGCGATCAACCCGGGCAATTCGGGGGGGGCGCTGGTGGATGCCGCGGGCAATCTGGTTGGCATCAACAGCGCGATCTACTCGCGCACCGGCGGCTCGCAGGGGATCGGCTTCGCCATCCCGGCAAATCTCGCCAAGCAGGTCATGGAGCAGATCATCAAGAATGGCAGCGTCACCCGCGGCTGGGTGGGCATCGAGGTTCAGGATCTTTCCCCGGAGATTGCGGAGTCCTTCAATCTGAAGAGCACCGAAGGGGCCCTGATTGCCGGAGTCTTGAAAGGCGGCCCCGCGGATGCGGCAGGGATCAAACCCGGCGATATCCTGCTGGCGGTGGAGGGCAAGCCCGTTTCCGACTCCTCCACCCTGCTCAACCTGATCGCCGGCCTGCAGCCTGGCACCGAGGCCCACCTGACTTTGGGACGGGGCGCCACGCGCGTTGAGGTGAGTGTCAAGGTTGCGCGCCGGCCCCGTGTTGCGCAGCCGGAACAGGATAATGAGGCCCTATATCCTTAGAGCCGATGGACTCCTTACATCCTGGACAACCACGGTTGAGCAGGCTGATCTGGGTGGGGTAGGCAAACGGGTCTCGCTCCATGGCCGCACTGCGCCAACCCAGCGCCCGGCCCGCTTGCCAGGCAAGCTCCGCAGCGCCGAGGCGCAGGCTTGCATCGATCAACACGGCGGCGGGCGATGGCAGGGGTCCGTCTTCGAGCGCGGCCTTGGCCTGCATGGATTTCAACAACGGCGCCCGTTCCCGCATCCAGCCTGCCGGCGTGGAAAAATCCAGCCAGCCACGCTTTATCCATAGGTAAGCCAGGGCGCGCGCTTGGGGGTCCTCGAATTCGTCGGCGAAATCCAGCAGCCCCGCTGCGCCGTAGGCGTAATCCTCCAGCTCCGCGCCGGGCAGCGCTTGATGACCGGACCGCCCTTTCTCCAGTCGCCCCATGCGCCATTGCCCACGCATGAATTGGTACAGGCGCTCAGCTGCGTTCCGATAGCGGATATCCAGTTTTCCTGCACGGCTGAAGGCTGATAGCGCCAGGCCGTTGAGGCCGGTCAACATTTTTGTATCCCGCGGGATGTCCGTGTTCAGGCGACCGGCCCGAAGCGTGCGGTAAGCGCTTTCTAGCAAGGCCTCATCATCAGCCCCGGGCTGCTCGTACTCGGCCGGCAGATATTGTCCGGAGTCAAACGGGGAGGGCTGATCGAGATGCCATGTGCGCCGGGCGAGCTTCATCTGTTCCGGGGACAACCTGGCCTGCAACACTTCCGCGCTCCACAGATAAGCCGCGCCTTCCTTTCCCTCGCGGTCCACGGCCGAGGTGCTGGAATAGAAACCGCCGCTCGCCGGATCGCGCAGGAACGCCAGCATGAAATCGAGCGTGGACCTTGCCACTTTCTCGTACCTGGGCTCCTGAAATACGTCTGCGGCGCGCAGGTAAAGCATCGCCAGTTGCGCGTTGTCATACAGCATCTTTTCAAAATGCGGCACCGTCCAGCCCGGATCCGTGGTGTAGCGAAAAAAGCCTCCGTACACATGGTCCCTAAGCGCCCGGCTGGCCATGACATTCAAGGTCAGGCGCAACCATGGCCCGGTGGCCGGGTCGGGCGAGATCGACTCGCGATTCAGCAGCAGACTCAACTGGGGTGCGTGGGGGAACTTGGCCACTTCCCCGAACCCGCCGGCAAGCGTGTCAGCCTCGGCTTGCGCCTGATGCAAGAAAGCATTGAGCAAAGCTGTGCGTTCCTGGCTGGTATATCCAGCAGTCGCCAGATTCGGCGGCGGAGGGACCGCCAAGCGCGCCATGCGGGCGAGTCCCGACGGGTTCTTTTTCCAGCGTTCCTGCACGCGGGTAAGCGTACGGAGAAGATCAGCAGGCGGTTGATACAACGCCACCGACAGGGGATAGCCTTGCGGCGTCACAAAGGCATTGAGCGGCCAGCCACCCTGATGTATCAAGCTGCCTGCGAAACTTTGCAGCGCCTCATCCATCCCGCTATTGAGTTCCCGGTCAATTTTGACCGGAATGAAATGCGCATTGAGATAAGCCGCGATGCGCGGATCGCGATAGCTTTCCCTCTGCATCACATGGCACCAGTGGCAGGCGTAGTAGCCTACGGATACGAACAGCAGCCGGCCGCTGCGCCGAGCCAGCGCCAGGGTCTCGGCCGACCAGGTCTGCCAGGCCACCGGATCTTCGCCGTGCAGTGCCAGGTAGGGGGAAGGATTATTCTTCAGCCGGTTGCCCGGCAACACGGCTGACGCGCTGACCAGTCCGCTGAGCAGCGCCAGGACGACCAGGACGAGCAACCTGCGGCTCCTGGTGCTTGGCCACCTGGCTGTCCGCAAGGCTTGTGTGCCGTCGATGCGCCCCCAATGGCGTGGATTCGGCCGAGTGATCGGGCTCGGCGACCGCTCAGCGCAAACAATTCCGCAACCGGGATGGGTGTTGCGCGCGCCCCGCAGTATTGTTGCGCTGCATCTCGCGCTCATCCGCGGTGCTCATCCATCGGTTTATGGGCCGATCTTTTGTGCTTGGGACTGGATGAAATGTTCCCGGTAATACTTGAGCTCTTCGATGGACTCATAGATGTCGGCCAGGGCCTCGTGCTTGCTGGCCTTCTTGAATCCCTCGGACAGGCCCGGCCGCCAGCGTTTGGCCAGTTCCTTGAGCGTACTCACGTCCAGATTGCGATAGTGAAAATAGGCCTCCAGCCTGGGCATGGAACGGGCCAGGAATCGCCGGTCCTGACAGATCGAATTACCGCACATTGGAGACGCCCGCTCCGGGACATGCTGCTTCAGGAATTCAAGCATCTGGTTTTCCACCGCCGCCTCATCCAGCGTCGAGGCCTTGACCTTGTCGATCAGTCCCGACTTGCCATGGGTTCCCTTGTTCCACGCATCCATGGCATCAAGCACGCTGTCCGCCTGATGTACGACCAGGACAGGCGCTTCCGCAAGCGTATTGAGCTCGGCATCGGTCACGACCAGCGCCACTTCGATGATGCGATCGCTTTCCGGCAACAGCCCGGTCATTTCCATGTCGATCCAGATTAGGTTGGAACCATTCGGTGGCATAAGAGTCTTTTGGCAAAAGTCCAAATTCTCGCACAAGCCGGTAGCATAAACTTTTGCCGCCGGCCATAATCGAATTAATAGCAATTCACAGGAGATATTCCATGAACAGAAAATGGGTGATCGTATTGGCGCTGGGTGCAGCGAGCGTGACGGCAGGTGCCGCAGACAAGCTTGATCCCGCACACGGGCAAGCGCTGTTGGAGAAAAGCTGCATGTCCTGCCACGTTTCCATGTATGGCGGAGATGGCAGCGAAGTCTATCTGCGCCCAAATCGCATCGTCAAGAACCGTGCCCAGCTCTTGGGCAGGGTTGCGGCCTGCAACGCCAATACCGGCGCCGGCTGGTTCCCCGAAGAAGAGGCTGATGTGGCTGCCTATCTCAATCAGAAGTACTACAAATTCAAGTAAGTTAAACAAGGAACACTTATGTCAGACATTGCGCAAGAACTGGCCCGCAAGAAATGCGCTCCCTGTGAAGGCGGGGTTGCGCCCTTGACCGATGCCCAGATTGCTCCCCTGCTTAAGGGCCTGGCGGGTTGGGCCAGGGATGGAGTGAAGATCTTCAAGGAGTTCAAGTTCAAGGATCACTACCAGACCCAGGCCTTCGCCAATGCGGTGATGTGGGTGTCGCACCGCGAGGACCACCATCCCTACCTGGTCGTGGGTTACAACACCTGCAGAGTGGAATACTGGACCCACGCAATTGGCGGGCTTTCCGAGAACGACTTCATCTGTTCCGCCAAGGTGGATGCCTTGTTTGACATTTAGGGCAGGCATTCTGGTTGCTTCACCTGAAAAAACGGGTTGCAGGATGTCAAGACATAGTTATCCTTTTCCGTTAAGCACTAACGATAAGCATGCAAATGCGGAGAAAACATGGATTGGCTCGGAATCATCAGTGCCCACGTCTTATGGAAGAAGCGCCTGCTGGCCTTGCTGGATGGAAGCAGCGACGAGAAACTGGACCCGGAAGCCATCGGGATCGATAACAAATGCGCTTTGGGACAATGGATCTATGGCGATGGCCAGGCATTTTCCCGCACTGCCTCCTTTGAAACGGTGCGCACCATGCACGCCGAGTTCCATCGCCTGGCCGCCGAGGTGGTTTCTCTCTATCAGGCAGGCAAGATCACTGAAGCCGAGCAGTTGCTCCAGCGCGAATATTCAAGACACTCGGAGAGGCTCAAGCACCGCATCCTGGCCCTCTCGCATGAAGTAGGGGCCAGCGATGCCGTACCCCGGTTCTGAGGGCCTGACTTGCTGGGTGTGATCGTGGCGGCCCATGGCCGCCGTTTTATTGTGGACAGTCCGGACGCCGGCCGCACCAACTGCCTTACCCGCGGGAAAAGAAGCAATGTAATCTGCGGTGACCGGGTTGAGTTCTCGATCATTTCCCCGGGCGAGGGCGTGATCGATAGAACCCTGCCACGATCCAGCCTGTTTTTTCGTTCTGACCGGTTCCAGACCAAGGCCATTGCGGCCAATGCCACCCTGATCGTCATCGTGGCCGCGCCAGTGCCGAGCTACTCGCTTGAACTGATCCAGCGTTGCCTCGTGGCCGCGACAAGTCAGAACTTGCCCGCTTTGATTGTCCTGAACAAGTCGGATCTCCCGGGCCATGTACAGGCGCTGAACCAACTGCAAGCCATATCAAACATGGGCTATCGCATTCTGCCACTGTGCGCCAAACTGGACGTTTCAGGCCTGCGCGGCGCCCTTGAGGGGCATACCTCGCTTCTGGTCGGTCAATCCGGCATGGGCAAGTCGACCCTGCTCAATGCCTTGCTGCCCGAAGCCGGGGTTCGTACCAGAGAGATATCGCTGAGCCTGGACAGCGGCAAGCACACTACCAGCCACAGCGAGTTGTACCATCTGAGCCCCGGCACCGCCCTGATTGACTCCCCCGGCTTGCAGGAGTTCGCTCTGTTCCACCTCGATCAGGACGCGCTGCAGCAGGCCTTCCCGGATTTCCGTCCCTTTCTCGGAAAATGCCGCTTTCGCAACTGCCGACACACCGCGGAGCCGGACTGCGCCCTGACGGAAGCGGCGGTTCGGGGCCTGATTTCTCTGCACCGCCTGAAGCTGTTCCGCCAGTTGCTGGCGGAATCCAAGCCGCACCGCCTATAGTGAGAGAACCTCCAATAGGCCAGCCGTGCGTATTGTCCTGTACCTGTCTTCTCTGCTGATCTTGCCTGGTCTTGGCCTGGCTGAAGGGACTTTTGTCCAGACTCCGTACCAGCCGCCAAAAGTCGTGTTCGAGTTCTATTTTGATGATCCGGAGAAAATCGGCAGCGCGCTCTATTGGATCCGCTCACTGGTCAACCCTCTAATTGAAGCCCCCTATAACTACTCTCCCGAGCAGATGGACATCAAGGTGGTAATACACGGTGCGGAAGTCGTGACGGTGGCCAAGAAGAATGAGGCGAAATACAAGGACGCCGTCGAGCGGATGCGGTATTACTCGGATCTCGGCGTCGAATTCAAGGTGTGCGGGCAGGCGGCGCAAGACTACGGCTATCGGGTGAAGGACTTTCAGCCCTTCGTGCAGGTAGTGCCCAATGCCATCACGGAGCTGGCCCACTGGCAGCAACAGGGCTATGCGCTGATCAAACCGGAAATCACCCCGAAGCGATTTCCGATTGAGTCGATACGCTAGGGCTTGATGCGATAAGAGACGCTGCGGAGAAGCTTATTCCGGCCAGTGCTTGATATAGCGCTTCAGCAGCAAGTTCTCGAAATTCGCCTCTTTCAGGCAGGCGCGGGCCACATCGTGGAAGGAAATGATGCCCACGACGTGATGTTCATCCAGCACCGGCAGATGGCTGATCCTGGACCGGGTCATGACATCCCGCACATAGTCCACCGAATCCTCCATGCTTCCGATCACAGGATCGGTCACCATTATGTCCGACACTTTGCCGGTCGCCAGATCGCAGCCTTTTTTGCCCAATGCGCGCAGGATGTCGCGTTCCGTGATCAGGCCCACCATATGGCCGGCGTCCATGATGATCAGCGAACCAATATCCTGGCTCGCCATCATATTTATGGCATCCGGGATCAGGGTATTGGGAGTTGTTGTTATCAGTTGATCGGCCTTCACTGTCAGCACTTCGCGTATCAGCATGACTCTCTCCGAGGATGGTTATTCAGCTTGGATGTTTTCTTGCCGGTAAGAATAACAGACCCTGATACCACGCCAAAATCAGTACCTGGCCAGACCTGCTTCAACCTCTTGGCGCTTGTCCCGACCTGCCAGGATTTCAATCAGTTCCAGGGCGAAATCCATCGCCGTGCCCGGCCCGCGGGACGTAATGACCTTGCCATCCTTGACCACCGCCTGGTTCTGCAACTCGACATCGGGCAGACCCAGTTCTTCCAATACTCCGGGATAGGCTGTGGCCTTGCGCCCTGAGAGTAGACCGGCCTCGGCCAGAGCCATGGGCGCCGCACAGATGGCGGCGGTGTATTTGCCTTCGCCCGCAAGCCTCTTCAGCAGCGCCTGAACGCGGCCGTCCTCTTTCAAATGCCGGGCTCCTGGCATTCCGCCCGGCAACACCAGCATGTCAAACTCGTCCCTGAGCACGCTGTCCAGCAGGGCATCCGGGACGAGCTGGGTACCACGGCTTGCTTTGATGATGCCGGGCTGCAGCCCGGCCGTGACAACCTCGATTCCGGCGCGCCGCAATAAATCAACAATGGTGACGGCTTCGAGCTCTTCGCAGCCTGCCGCCAGCGGAACCAGAACCTTGGCCATGTCGCGCCTCCTAATCCCGGAAATTATTGAACTGCAGCGGAAAATCCGAAATGCTCTTGCGCACCAATTCAATTGCTTCTTGCAGGGTATCCCGCTTGGTGCCCGAAATCCGCACCGCTTCGCCCTGGATGCTGGCCTGCACCTTGAGCTTGCTGTCCTTGACCAGTTTGACGATCCTCTTCGCCAGTTCGGTCTCCACGCCTGTTTTCAGCGTGACCTGGCGTTTGACCTTGTTGCCGGAGATCTTTTCCACCTTGCCCAGGTCCAGACACTTTATATCCACGCCCCGCTTGGCCAGTTTGGCATTCAGGATATCCTGCACCTGATTCAGCTTGAAATCATCATCCGCAAAAACCGTCAGCACATAGCCGGCTTGCTCCACCCGGGCATCACTGCCCTTGAAATCGAAGCGGGTGGACACTTCCTTGCTGGTTTGCTCCACTGCATTCCTGACTTCCTGCTGATCCACTTCGGAAACGATATCGAAAGATGGCATGTCTTTACCTCACACTGACAAAGCGATGGTTCTGACGTGCACCGGCAATCCGGTGCGGTCATCAAATTCGGCGGCGGCCTCAATTGCACGGCGGGCGATCTGCTCGGCGGTGAGCTGGCTGGGATATAACGCAAATATTGCTCCCAAGGCCAGCTCCGAGCCGCTGCCATATGCGTAGA
>JBAWGM010000033.1:0-2708 GCA_049592895.1 Thiobacillaceae bacterium
TGCCCGCGGTGGTATCGCCCCTGGAAGATCTAATCGATGCCTGGTATGTGTGCGGTCTGAAAGGCCCGCGAACCCGGCCGGCCGATGAGCTTGCCAGGGACGTGAGCAAGCTTATCGGTAACAGGACCGTGGAGTCGTATCCGTCACCGGGCGAGGGTTGCTCGGCGGCGCTGAGCGCAGCGACCGAAAATGATAGAATTTTGGTTTTCGGTTCCTTCCACACGGTGGAATCCGTGCTGGTGGCATATCCCACATGGCAGTTCAGGTAGCGGAAGCGGAGTTCAAGCGGCGTGCGCGGCGCCGACTGATGGGCGCGGTCGCGCTGACCATTCTGGCAATCATAATTCTGCCTTTGGTACTTGACAAGGAGCCGCCTCCGGCGGGGCCGCTCAATATCCAAATGCCACCGGCTTCGGGAACGGCGCCTCCTGCAGACCCGGTTTCCGCTGCGCCAAGGCCGCAGGCAAGCAAGCCCGTGCAAGCTGCGGGCAATACCGCACCAGGTTCCGCCGCGTTGGATGGGCAAGCGGCGTCCGGTCCCGGCGAAGGCGCCGCGCAGGGCGAGTATTCTGTTCAGGTCGGTGCGTTCGCGGATGCGGCAAACGTAGACCGGATCAAAGCCAGGATTCAGTCCCTGGGCCTTCACGCATTCACCGACAGGCTGGATGGCAAGACACGGGTGCGGGCAGGCCCTTTCCCGGACAGGGCCGCTGCTGAAAAGGCCGCGGGCAAACTTGCAGCGGTGGGCTTGCCAGCGAAGCTGGAAGGTCCATGACGGTCCTGGACTGGATCATTCTGCTGGTCTTGGCGGCATGCGTCGTTCGCAGCCTGATGCGGGGCCTGGTGGAAGAAGTCTTTTCCCTGGCCGCCTGGATCGTAGCCTTCATGGCCGCCAAATGGGGCGCGGTGGCAGTCGCGCCGCTGCTGCCCGTCGGGATAGCGAATGTGAGCATGCGTTATTTTGTGGGTTTTGTCGCAGTGTTTCTGGCTATGATGATAGTGGTGCTCGTCACCGGACATATGGTGAAAAGTTCGGTTGACGCGGCGGGTTTGACGGGCGCGGACAAATTTATCGGTGGCATGTTCGGGCTGCTGCGTGGATTGGTCATCCTGGTGGGCCTGACCTTGGCCGCCGGCCTGACGCAACTGCCCAGGACGGAATTCTGGCGTCACGCGACCCTGTCGCGTGGCTTGGAGATCATGGCCATTCAGGTCAAGCCCTTGTTGCCGCAAAAGCTGGCCAAATACATTCGTTACGATAGGTGAGTTATGTGTGGTGTAGTCGGGATTGTCGCCAATATTCCGGTCAACCAGCTCCTGTATGACAGCCTGATGGTGTTGCAACATCGCGGGCAGGACGCGGCAGGCATCGTCACCGCCGAAGGCGCGCGCTTTCACATGCACAAGGCGCAAGGGCTGGCGCGTGATGTGTTTCGCACCCGCGACATGCGTAGTTTACTGGGCACGATGGGCGTCGCCCATGTGCGCTACCCCACCGCGGGGAGCGCCTCGTCCAGCGCCGAAGCGCAGCCTTTTTATGTCAATTCGCCGTTCGGCATCGTGCTGGGACATAACGGCAACCTGATCAACACCGAGGAACTGAAGGAAGTCCTGTTTCGCGAAGACTTGCGGCACGTCAACACCAATTCCGAGTCCGAGATTCTGCTCAATGTCCTGGCGCACGAATTGCAGAGCCGCTCCAAGGGCGGACGCCTGGACGTGAACACCATATTCGAGGCAGTGGCTGGCGTGCATGCCCGCTGCCGTGGAGCTTACGCGGTTGTGGCGTTTATCGCCGGCTACGGCCTGCTGGCGTTTCGCGATCCGCACGGGATCCGGCCGCTGGTGATGGGAGTCAATGAATCCGGCGGGGTGCCCGAGTACATCATCACTTCCGAATCGGTCGCCATCGATGCCCTGGGCTTCAAGATCCTGCGTGACGTGGTTCCGGGCGAGGCCGTGTTCATCGACTACAACCGTCACATGCACAGCCGGCAATGCGCGCGCAGCCCGCGCCTCAATCCTTGCATATTCGAGTACGTCTATCTGGCCAGGCCGGACTCGGTCATCGACGGGATTTCCGTTTACAGCACCCGGCTGCGCATGGGCATCGCACTGGCAAAAAAAATTCAGCGCGATTTCGGCCACTTGAAGATCGATGTGGTGATCCCGATCCCCGACACCAGCCGGCCATCCGCGCTGCAGTTGGCCAATTATCTCAACGTTTCCTATCGGGAAGGTTTCATCAAGAACCGCTACATCGGCCGCACCTTCATCATGCCGGGGCAGGCGTTGCGCAGAAAGTCGGTGCGGCAAAAACTCAATGCCATTGCCGAGGAATTCAAGGACCAGAACGTCCTGCTGGTGGATGACTCCATCGTGCGCGGCACAACCAGCCGGGAAATCGTCCAGATGGCACGCGATGCTGGCGCCAGTCGGGTGTTCTTTGCTTCCGCCGCGCCGCCGGTGAAATTCCCCAACGTGTACGGCATTGACATGCCCACTCGTTCAGAGCTCCTGGCGCATGACCGCAGCGACGAGGAAATCGCGCGAGAAATCGGCTGTGATGCGCTGATCTACCAGGATTTAACTGATCTGATCAAGGCGGTTAGGGGTGATTCCCCCATCGTCGATTTTGACACGTCGTGTTTTGATGGCCGCTATATTACCGGGGACGTGACGCCCGAATACCTCAATTACATCGAGGC
>JBAWGM010000034.1:0-2963 GCA_049592895.1 Thiobacillaceae bacterium
GTTCCACTGCGCCTGCATTGCAGACAAAACGAGCGGGGAAAGCGCCGTGGCGCCGCAGATCACGGCGTTGAGCAATGTGATGGCCGCACTCGCCGACTCACTGAAGAAATGCGCCGAGTAATGATTGATGGCCGCCAATGTCCAGCCGAACCCCACGCCCAGCAGCAGGCTTTCCGCCAGCATCAGGGCGTAGGCAAATTGCCCGCGGCCTTGCGCCGCAGCCGCCAGCAGCAACATCGCTAACAGGTTGGCCAGCAGCCCGGAACGAAACAGCCGTGCCATGCCAAGACGACGCTGTACCCAGCCGGCCGCCATGGCGCCGATGACTGCGCCGGCGGTCTGCGGCAGGAACAGCCACCCATACTCCGAACTGCTCAGAAGATAAGGTGCTGTTGTCAGGGTATTGCCCAGCGCGGGGATCAGCACAAAGGCGCTGCCCTGAAGAAATCCGGCCAGGTAGATACTGGCAATATGCAGCAGGCGGTGCTGCATCATGCCGAAGCCAGTCTGCCGCGCAGGATTTCAGCCACGCGCAGCGCATTGGCCATGACAGTCAGCGAGGGATTGACGGCGGCGATCGAGGGCATGAACGAGGCATCGGCGACATATAGATTGTCGATCTCGTGGCTGCGGCAGGTTGGGTCAAACACCGATTGTTGCGGATCGTAGCCAAAACGCAGCGTGCCAGCCTGATGGGCCACCGCGCTGATATCCATGCGCTGGAAGAACACCAGTGGAAACCCCAGTTCATGCAGCACTTTCTTCCATCGAGCCCGCAATTGACGATGTGCGGTTTCGTTGTTGGGGCGGTAATGCAGTTGGATCGCCTGATCCTTTGTCAGGGTCACGCGGTTGTGCGGATCGGGCAGGTCTTCGGTGGTCAGCCACCAGTCAACCGAATGCCTCGCCACCCAGTGGCACAAGGAGCGCGGAAGATGCAGCCGCTGGGCACGCAGAATTTCGGGCGTAACTTTGCCCAGATTCTGAATATGTCCGAGCGGGTAGGGGAAATCCGGGTTGCCGGACTGGTCGTAACAATCGTTAATGGCGATGGTCTTCTGAAACACGGTGGGATTGTCGCACCATGGGTCGATGGCGATGCAGGCACTGTTCAGATGGCACATATAGTTGCGTCCGACCTGGCCGGACGCGTTGGCCATACCGTTGGGCTGATCGTCGTTCCCCGAGCGCAACAGCAGGGCGGCCGAATTGACCGCTCCCGCTGCCAGTACATATACCCGCGCACGATAGCGTCGCGCACCGTCCGGGCCTTCGGCTTCCAGTGCCGAGATGCGCTCATCGGGTCCGGCAACCAGCCGTGTGACTTGCGTTCCGGTCAGCAGCCGCACGTTGGAGTAGGTAAGAGCCGGTGCAACGCCGCACACCTCGGCATCGCCCTTGGCATGCAGCCGACAGGGAAACCCGTCGCAGGTATTGCAGCGGATGCACAGACTGCGCTCGGGATGTTCGTCGCTGCGCTGCAGCGCCAACGGCAGTGCAAACGGATGCAGACCCAGAGCGCGCAGGGCGTCATGGATGCCCTGGATACGGGGTTCGTGCTTCATCGGCGGATAAGGGTAGGCCGCACGCGGCGGTTCGTTGGGGTCGGCACCTGCTTCGCCGTGAGCGAAGTACCAGGACTCTGCCTGCGCGTAATAGGGAGCAAGATCCTCATAGCCTATGGGCCACGCCGGGGTCTCGCTATCAACGTGGCTACGCACCCGAAAATCCCCCAGCCGGCGGCGCAATATTGCAGCGCCATAAAACTTGGTGTTGCCGCCGACGTAATAGCCGGTCACCGGCTTGAAGCGTTTACCTGCGGAATCGAGCCATTCTTCATCAGTGTGGTAGCGGTTTGTGTTGAATACGGTTTCCGCATCCCAGTTGGCCGGTTCCTGGGGCAGATAATCGCCGCGTTCGAGGATCAGAACAGACAGACCACTGGGGGCAAGCGCGCGCGCCAGGGTTCCGCCCCCTGCGCCGCTGCCGATGATAATGACATCAGCGTCGAGCACAACCTCATCCGCCATGATTGAAGTCAGGATAGATCAACATGCCGCCATCGACTGCCAGGGTTGTTCCGGTAATGTAGCTGGCCAGGTCGCTTGCCAGAAATGCTGCGACACGGCCAATCTCATCCGGCTCGCCTGGCCGGCTCATGGCGATCTTCTTATCGAGGTCGCGCAAGCTGTCCGGGTGGCCCCAGACATCTGCGTTGATCGGCGTGCGGATTGCGCCAGGCGCAATGGCCAGCACGCGTACGCCCTGCGTGGCGACCTCCTGAGCCACGGTCTTGGTGAACATCGAAAGTCCCGCCTTTGCGGCGGTGTAGGCGCTGTAGCCGGCCCATGGAATGAACTCGTGCACGGAGGTGATCTGCAGGATCACGCCGCGCTGCTGCGGCAGCATACGCTTGAGCGCCTGCTGAGTGCAGTAATATGGCCCCTGAAGATCGACTGCAATGACTGCGCGCCAATGATCCGGGTTGCTGTCCGAGCACAATTCGTGTGCCCCATCGATGCCGGCGTTGTTGACCAGGATATCCAGGCCGCCGAAGGCTGCGTCAACTTCAGCGAACATGCTGTCCACCTGATCAGGCTTGCTCACATCGCCATAAACAGCGATTGCCTCGCCGCCCGCCTGTTGAATCTGTTTGACGACCGCCTCCGCGCTGTCATGGTCGCTTAGCGCGTGCACAGCAACACGCGCGCCGGCAGCGCTGAAGTTCAGCGCAATGGCACGTCCCAGTCCCGAGTTCGAACCGGTGACCAAAGCGCGGCGAGCTGATAAATCAATAGCAATCATGATGGTGTTCCTAAAATGACATCGATTTGAAAGTCCTCTCCCTGCCAGGCATCTCGCGATGGCCAGTAGAAAGTGAATTCGATACGCTCGCCGGGCAGAAGTTCTGTGACCGGCAATTGTGCGACGTGTCCGAGCCCCCAGTCTTCTGTGGCGACATC
>JBAWGM010000035.1:0-9774 GCA_049592895.1 Thiobacillaceae bacterium
GCGTGGTCATGACTTCAGGGCGCTGGATGCAGGCCGATGACCTGCCGTCGTAGCAGGCCCAGAGGGCACCAATACGTTCGACTTCCACTTCGGCCATGGCATGGAAGTACACGCGATTCAGGCCAAATTGGTGCCGGCCATTGTCGGCGGCGGCCTCGAGCAAGCCGGGCAGTTCGGCGCGCCGCTCGTTGAACGGACCGTTTTCGCCCCAGGCTGCGCTGAGGAATGCGCCGTCCAGTGCATTGAGCAGGGGATAGTGATCCCACTGGCCAGTCTGGCGCAGCGACAGCGTCGCCGCGTCCCAATAGGCTTGCTGCATCTCGAGCAGCGCGTCCTTGATGCCTTCGCGCGTCCCCTTGGCATCAAGCGCCTGGGCCTTGCGTTTGAAGTAGGACGCTCGCAACGAGAGGCGTTCGACCGTGTGTCCCAGCCTGAGCAGCAGTTGGACTCGCTCCAGCCCGGTCTGCATGAGTTCCTCGCCCGCGCCACGAACCGTGGCCGACTTGTTCGCCATCACTCTGGCGCCGTAGCGGATTTCCAGATTGGCGAGTTGTTCCAGCGCGTGCAGGCTGGCGCCGCCATCTTCCTGATTCAATGCCGCCCGATAATGGTCAATCGCCAGATCGATCCTGCCAAGTTCGGCCCAGGCGCTGGCGAATTCCTGCCTCACCGCTGCGTCCTGGAAGTAGCGTCCGCGCGCGCCAGTTTCCATGCTGGTCAGTTGCTTCTCGTACCCGGTGCGTTCCTCCTCGGTGGCGCCTTTCAATCGCGCATTGAGCACATTGAGATCGGCGATCAGATGGCCGGCGTTGACGTAGTCCGGCGCCCGCCAGTGCTGCTCCGCAAGCACGAATTGATAGCGTTCGTCGCCGTAGGCCTGGAATGCGCCCCAGGTGTTGGTGGCCGGATGGCGGTCGTACGTTTCGGCGCGCGCCTGGCGCACCGCCTCGCCAAAACGTCCTCCATCGAACATGGCGGCATAGAAGGCGCGCGCGAAGGTGCTGGCCGCGCCGTCGTCCACCGCCCAGCCGGCGGCGATCACCGCCTTGCATCCCATCTCGATAAACTCGGTCGCCAGGTTGGCCGCGAGTTCTCCCCAACGCGGCTTGGCATCCGGTCCCATGCTGCCAAGGTGACAACAATTGATGAAGACGCATTCCGGCACCCACCGGAGCTTGCTGATCTGCGCCGGCGTCAGGAAGGTGTTTTCGCCCAGCACCATGCCGGTATAGGTCTCGTTCCCCACCTTCCAGTCGACCACGCCGTGCCCGGCAAAATGCATGAACTTGTAGCGGCCATTGAACAGGCTGTCGAATACTTCCTGCGCGGTCGGTCGCAGGAAATTGTCGTTATGCTCGTAGCCCGCCCGCTTGAAGTCCGCAGCCACGTCTGTGGCTTCCTGCTGGGCTCCCGGCAACTCGATGAATCCGGAGTCGGTGTCGCCGACGATGAAGATGCGCTGATCGGACACAGTCGGCACTCTTGCCCGGCCGTGCGGCGAGGCCAGTTGGCGCACCAAGCCCACGCGCGCGGCCAGGGGCTGCTCGGCGGGGTTGTCGGTCTCGCGCATGAGTTCCCAAGGGTAAGCGGCAGCCGGAATATCCACCCCCAGCATCAGGCCGCTCAATTCGGGGACCGCTTCCTTCAGTCCATTGGGCACCAGCAGTTCGAACAGGGCGCGCGACAGGCCCGGCTGATCCGTCGTGCTGTTGGTCGCCGAACGCAGCAGGCGATCGACGGCTTGACGCTGGTCGGGCTCTTCGCTGACCACGTTGCGCGCGCGGTCGGTGACCAGGGTGAATCGCAATGCGCCGTCATCGTCGGTCGTGATGTGCACGCGATCGCAGCCGCTCTGCCCGCCGCTTGCGACGCAACTTCCGCGGTAACCGCCCTCGCCGCTGCGCAACAGGCCTTCGAAGCTTACCGCGCTGCTGAATTGAGTTTCCCTGACCAGTTCGCGCAGGCTCTCCACGATGCCAATCGCGCGGTCTTGCACTTCCTCGAACAGACTCAGACGCGAAATGCGCACCGCTATGCCGGATTGCTGCAGTTTCAGATTGGCGCGGCGCAGCGCATCAACCAGGCAGCGCGATCCCCCTTCCACGCTTAATCCGGTGAAGCCAGTTCCCACCAGCAGGCTCGATACTTCGAGGTCCAGTGTCGCGGAAGGCGCTTGCGACGCCATGGGGTGCGGCGCTTTCACGCGCGCGTACTCGAGCAGGCCGTCAGTGAGCGCGTGCGTCAGCGCCCCAGGCAAGAGCTCGCCCACGGCACCCAGGCCCACCACGATCGCCCCTGCGGGTCTTCTGCCCGGTTCGGGATGGAAGAATATCCCGACCTCGCCCGGAAAGTTCGGATAGCGTCCAAGCGCGTAGGCTTGTTGCAGCCCGTTACCCAGATGGCGGTTGAGGAAATGGGCACTGCCGCGGATGGAATCGTTGGCGTAAGCGCCGATCAGCACCAGCGACTCGGCCGATGCAAGACTGCCGTTGATGACTTCTATCACGGCCGGTCGCGCGGCGCTGACACTGACACGCTTCGGCCGGGCCCCACCGGTCGCGGCAGACAATAGCTCCTCAGCGCTGGGGTATAGGGTGTGTCCTTCAAGCGCACGCGGACGGTAGATGACGGTGGAAACGCCACGTGCCCCGGGCGGATTCTCCGACAGCAGGCGGGTGCTTCCCGTATTGAGGAGTTCCAGATAAGCCGCGAAAGCGGATTCCTGATTGGCCAAGTCGCCGTGCGCCGCCTCGGTGTACCAGGTGCGTACGCCGGGCGGGATGCCTGTTCTCCATGGCACCCGGCCATCGCCTTCGTCAATGGTGCCGATCTCCACCTGCTTGTCATTGATCCGCACCCCGATTGGGGTTGACGCATGGCCCGCGACATACAGCGTGCAGGCCGGGTCAAGCGCGGCTTCGGTGATCGCCTGCACGCTTGCGCGTGCTGCATCCAGCGGACCCGGCTGGGGTGGCTGCCAGCCCTTGCGCTGAGTGGCGGCCGGATCCTGAACACTCCAGTCCTGCCAGGTCTGGGCGCCGAAATAGTCCACCCCATCGATTGCCAGACCGTTGTCTCCGGGCCAGGGCAGCAGTTCGAGCACGCCGGGAAAATCGCGCACGATGCCGAGAAATTCGCGCATGTTGTGCTTCAGGTCGAACCAGCGCGCGATCATCTGCACGAAATCATCGCGTCCCAGCAGCACTGCGGCCATGGAATGCGATCCCCGATTGGGCGTGCCGAGCTGCAACAAGCGGCTGCCCGGCATGGCTTTGAAATTTTCCCAGCGGCCCTTGAGTGCAAGCCGCGCAACCAGGCCGCCCATGGAATGCGCGACGATGCGCACCGGCTTGCCGCGCTGCCGGGCATCCTGCATGGCCTTGTCCAGTTCGGCGCCAAACTTCTTCGCAGCCTCCACAACGGACAAGCGCCAGTCATAGACAAAGGGGCGCACTTCGTGGGTGTCGGCCAGATATTGCGCGAGCTTCTCGTAATTGCGATCGAGCCAGCCGTCAGTCGTGACCCCCTGCGCACTGACCGTGAGCCTGTCCATCTCGCCCGCGATCAGGTTGATGGGATCAAACCAGATTCGATCGTTGCCGATCTCGATGTGGCTGCCCATGATGCCGGGCAGCACGAAGACGATGGGCGCATCGGCCTTGACAATGGGTTTGAGCCCGCCGCGACTGATGACGGCCTGGGACGGGCCGGGCAGCAGTTCGAAGGCCTGGTTGTCGCCAGACAGCGCTGCCAGCAAGGGCAAGGCACTTTCATCGCGGCGAAAATAGCTGAAATGCGAAACATCCGGACCCGCCAGGGCTTTCTGCCAGATGCCCAGGCGCCGGGTGGCGCCACCGGTCATCGAAGGCGTGTTGACCACGAGGTCGGTCTGCCCGCCGTAAAAGGCCTCGGACAGGCATTCACCCAGCCAGGACAGGAGGCCGTCGCCCTGATAGTCGCCAGCCAGCACATGCAGCGGATGTTCGAGTTCGACGCCGGGTCCGTTGAGCAGCGCCACCAGGGGCGAGTCCGGCATCATCGCTTCCAGTCCGGGAAGAATGCCGGCATCGGTGCGCTCTTTCACCACCGCGAGGAGAAAGCTTTTCAACAGGTCGTAGACCTTGGCCACCGGGGCCGCGCCGGGCACAGCCGCGCCCGCCAGATCAAACCCCTTGCCGACGAGACTGAGCATGACGCTGGCCCAGCGGTCGAGCCGTCCGGAAGCCAGCGTGGTGCCGCGCGCCGGGCACGCCACCCGGACGAAACGTTCGATGCGGATATCCCCCGCCTTCAACGCTTTGCCGAGCGCCCGCAAACGCGCGGCATCCGGTTCCAGTCCCTTGCGCTTGCCGGCCTTTGCCTGGTCGAGGAAGCGCTTGATTTCCGCTTCGGTAAACGGCGCCGCATCCAGACGATTGGCGCGCGCCAGCAGTTCGCCGACCAGGCCGCCGCGGGAATGGCTGACCACGTGCACGCGGGCCCCCTTGGGCAGCGTCTTGACCAGAGCCAGCGCGTTGGCCACTGGACTTTCGGTCAGGGAGCGATGCTCGAACGCATAGATGCGCTCGCCATACAAACTGACCAGGTGGCTCAAGTACTTGTCCATCCACAAGGCCTTGAAGCTGCCCTCGGTGGAAGACCCCGTGCCGTGGATGAACAACAATGCCGGCTCGCTGGTGGCAGGCATGCTGTCCATCGGGCTCAAGGCCCAACGATCGGTGGCGCAACGAAACAGACCGGCGCGATGCTCCAGTTGACTGTCCTGATAGGCGCCCGCGGCGGCCAGCGCGGTCATGCCGGCCGGGCCGCTGCGGTACACGCGCAGTGACTTGAGCACCCAGGCGCCCAGCCCTTCACGCGAAGCGCCGGCCGGAAGATGCGAACCAGACAAACGCAGTACCGGGCCGACGCTGATCACCCCGGGCTTGCCCTCGCCTCGCCCGATCGGCGCCCCCAGATAGCGTCCCGCGTCTTCGGCCGCAACCAGCAGCCGGGTGCCGTTTTGCAGTTCGAGTTCGACTATGGCATCTTTTTCCAGCGTGATGGTTTGCTGCGACAGCGCATCGCCGCGTGCGGCATTGCTCAGCGCAAACACTTCGGCTTGCCAGCCGGCCACATTTTCCGTCGCGCTTGATTCGGCCCCGAGCTGCAGGGTGACTCCGTCGTGCACCTTGTTCATTCAATTCCTTTCGATCCGCTCGCCCGGTATTACCTGATCAAGATAGAACACAGTCAAGCCATGCGATATGCGGCAGGATGCCTTTCGCCGTAGGCGAACAGGCTTGGCCTTACAGCCCGAACAGCTTCTTGGTATCGAGGATGCTGACCCGACCGGCGTAGCGCCGCACGGTTTCCACCATGTGCTGGGTGCCGCCGGGACCCTGACCGCCCTGGCCATCCCACAGGCTGATGAAGCGGACCTTGTCGGGGCCGTAGGTCAGCGCGGTGTAGAGTTGCCAGAGATTGTTGCGCTCATACGGATCGCGCCCTTTGGGCAGCGGGCCCAGTTCATCGGGCTGGATCTTGACCCGGGCCAGCGGGTTGTCCTTGATGGCGTAGTAGCGGTCGACCCAGGCTTCGCCAGCGAAGGCGACCGAAGCCTGAAGAAAATCAGGCTCGTTGAACTGGAGGTCGAGCTGCAGCCGGCAGCCGCGCTGCAATGCGGCCTCGGCAAACAGCGTGTCGCCTCCGCAGGCGCCGCCGCAGATGGCAAGGTCTTCCGGTGCCATGCCCAGTTCGTCGAGCTTGGCGCCAATCGCCTGCGCGGCGATCGGTTCCTTGTCGGCGGGAAATCGCGCGTGCTTGCGGCGGGCGTCGTCGATCATGTGCCCGGAGAACAGGAAGACCCGGCGCGGCTGCCATGGCGCCTCCAGGCGGGTGATCTCGTCTTCGACTATCTGAAGTGCAGCGGCCACCGCCTCCGGGCGAAAGCCCAGATTGCGCAGGAGGAGAATCTGCTGGCGGCTGGAATCGAGCGCGAACCAATCCTTGTCTGCCACCGCCACGGCCTCGCGCCAGGCGCTGTCCACTTGCTCAACTTTGCTCAGCAGCAATTGCAGTTCGGCCCAGGTCGCGCGGTTCCAGTAATCGTTCGGAGCACGCTCCAGCGCCGCCAGACAAGCCCAGATCACCCCGCCTTCCAGGTTGGGCAGACTGGCCGGGTTCCGCAGCGGGTGGCCCAGGTGAAGTTGCAGGTGGCGCAGGGTGCAGGCGTTGATCCCCGAGTAGACGTGGGCCGGCGATTGAATGAACGCTTTCATGTAGGGCTCGATCGCCGCCAACAGGAGGGGCAGCTCGCGCGCCGCCGCTGCGCGCATGAGCTCGGGGGTCGCCGTGGGCAGGCGCCAGCGGGAGACCCACTCCTCTTTTTCCAGCCGCCCCACTAGACACCAGCACTCAGGATCGCCGGCGCGATCGGTAATAACCGCTGCCACCCACTCCCGTGCCTCGTCATGGCGCCCAAGACGTCCCAGCAGGAGGCCTTTCTGCTGCCGGCTGTCGAAGTCTCCTGGGTCCAGTTCCAGCGCCGCTTCAATTTGTTCGAGCGCCAGGCGATATTGCTGCAACTTGAGCAGCGCCTTGCCCGTCATGCGCCGCGCTTCCAGGCGCAAGGCCCAGGTCGGCGTCTCCTCGGCCAGCACCATCACGTCGCCGGCTCGATTGCCCTTGCGTGCCACCTCGATGCGTCGGCGCCAGGTTTCGTAAGTATCGCGAAACTCGTTGTGGCCGCCGAGCAGCATGTCGCGCCAATCTGGCTCCTGCAAACCCTCGAGCAGACTGAACACCGGACTGATACGGCGGCCCTGCCAGGATTGCACCGTGGCCTTGGCCATCTCTGCCAGCGCAGCTCGGTCCTGCTCCAAAAGCGCGGCATCGGGTACGCCGTCCTTGAGGTGGTAATGCAGCTTGCGGTCGGTATAGATATCGAAGGGCTGGTAGTCGCGTTCGCTTTGCACCAGCAGTACGCCGCGGGCGCGCAGCGCGTGCCGCACGCCCAATTCGTACCATACATTGGGATTGTCGATGCTGAGGTCCACGACCACCAGGTCGGCCAGCAACAGTTCCTGGAACATGTCGGTGCGGATATCACCCGCGCGCTGTTCCTGGTCGGCGCGGAACACCTCGAAGCCGGCCGATTCCAGCCCAGGGCAAATATAGTCCGCGTAAACCCGGTTGAAGTCGATGCCCTGTTTCACTCCAAACGGCATCGCCACGAAGGTGTGCAGCAGCATAGCCTTCCTTTTAGATATTTTTTGTTAAAGCCACGGATGTTACGCCCCAGCTACGCCGGACAACCGCGCGGAACAGAAACAATGCTTAGCTCAGAATAGACGTAATCAATTTGAATCGCACGGCATCAATGGGTCGGCGTTTAGCTCACGGCGTCCGTGAGGCGGAGCACCCGGCTGGCCGCGCCAGGAACCAGCCTGGCTTTCGTCACGCCCAATTGTTCAGTGGGCGGTCAAGCCATGCATCGAAAAGCCATACCTATCAGCGGGCACACATCCTGCTTTTGTTAAGGTCATGGACTCTCCGTCAGTACATCTGCCGCTGGACGGCTATCTGGATAACCAGGCCTACGACGAACTGATCGGTCCTGACGGCACGCCCCGTCCGGCGGCCAAGCCCCTGTTCGACTACCTCGCCCAACTCAAGCCTGACGATCTGGAGGCGCGCCGCAAGGCGGTCGATGCGGCCATCATGACCATGGGCATTACTTTCACGATATATAGCGATGGAGCCAATATCGACCGCGTCTGGCCGTTCGACATCATCCCGCGCATCATGGCCCGATCCGAATGGACACGCATCGAAGCGGGCCTCAAGCAGCGCTTGACTGCACTCAATCTGTTCATCAACGACCTGTACAACGAACAGCGCATCGTGCGCGACAAGGTCTTCCCTATTGAGGTACTGGCCGGCTCGAAAAATTTCCGCACCCAGTGCCAGGGCATTGCGCCCCGTTTTGGGGTGTGGGCGCACATCTGCGGCACTGACCTGGTGCGGGACAAGGATGGAACGGTTTATGTCCTGGAGGACAATCTCCGCGTGCCGTCCGGGGTCTCCTACATGCTGGAGAACCGGCATGTCATGAAGCGCCTGTTTCCGGAAGTCTTTCAGACCTGTTCCATCCTGCCGGTGGACGACTACCCTGCCCGGCTGTACGACACCCTGACGGCCCTGTCGCCGCGCAAGAATGCCCGGCCGGTCGTGGCCGTGCTGACCCCGGGCATATACAACTCCGCGTATTTCGAGCACAGCTATCTTGCCCAGCAGATGGGTGCATATCTGGTGGAAGGGTCCGACCTGGCGGTGGGTGAAGATGACCGCGTTTACCTGAAAACCGTCTCCGGCCTGACCCAGGTGGATGTGATCTACCGGCGCATCGACGATGACTTTCTCGACCCGGAAGCCTTCCGGCCCGATTCAGCCTTGGGTGTGCGCGGCCTGATGCGGGCCTGGCGCCACGGCAAGGTGGGCATAGCGAATGCGCCAGGGGCAGGGGTGGCAGACGACAAGGTGGTCTACACCTTCGTGCCGAAAATAATCAAGTACTATCTGGACGAGGATCCCATCATCCCCAATGTGCCCAGCTATCTGTGCATGATCGAAGATGAACGCCAGTATGTCCTGGCCAATCTGGACAAACTAGTGGTCAAGCCTGCCAATGAATCCGGCGGCTACGGCATGCTGATGGGGCCGAGCGCGAGCACCACGGAGCGCGACAAGTTCGCCGCGCTAATCCGCGAAAATCCGCGCAACTACATGGCCCAGCCCACCCTCAACATTTCCACCGCCCCCACCCTGGCAGGCAACCAGCTTGCGCCCCGCCACCTGGACCTGCGTCCCTTCGTGTTGCAGTCCGACAAGCACTATGCCACCACCGGCGGGCTGACCCGGGTCGCGCTGGTGGAAGGTTCGCTGGTGGTCAACTCGTCCCAGGGCGGCGGCAGCAAGGACACCTGGATCGTCGATTTATGAGCAAGATTCAAGATGCAAGTTGCAAGATTCAAGAAAGGCGCTCCGCGTCGCCTTGCATCTTGCGTCTTGCGTCTTGTACCTGATCCAACATGCTATCCCGCGTCGCTGAAAGCCTTTACTGGATGACCCGTTATCTGGAACGTGCGGAGAACACCGCGCGGCTGATCAACGGCACCAGCCAGGTTGTGCTGGATTTGCCCAGGGGAGCCTCTTTCAGTTGGAACAACCTGGTCAGCGTGGTTGGCCTGGATGAACTGTTCCATGAATCTTATGCGCAGGCCGATGAGAATTCGGTCATACGCTTTCTTATTCTGGACGCGCGCAATCCGAGTTCCATTTTGTGCTGCATCCAGAACGCGCGGGAAAACACCCGGACATTCCGCGAGGTACTGCCCGCGGAAAGCTGGGAGCGCATCAACAGCCTGTATCTTTTTCTGGAGCGCAACGCTGCGAGAGCCACCCAGGGACGATTGGCGCGGTATGAAGTCCTCAATGAGGTGATCGAGCGGCGCCAGTCGATCATCGGGCTGTTGATGGGGTCCATGAGCATGGATCTGGCCTATCAGTTCATCAGGCTGGGGCTCAATCTGGAACTCGCCGACATGAGCACCCGGATCATCGATGTAAACTCGGCCGTGCTGTTGCCCCGGGAGGGCAGCACCGAGGCCGAAGCGGAGCGCCTGTGGATGGCCACACTGAATGCGTTGTCGGCCTACCAGATGTACCGCCGGCATGTTTCCGTGCACGTGCGCGGACGCCAGGTGCTGGATTTTGTGCTCAAGGATCCGCTGT
>JBAWGM010000036.1:0-1842 GCA_049592895.1 Thiobacillaceae bacterium
CCACACCGACTCATCGACCGTTAGCGACTGTAGAAATGATTTGTCGAAGAGCGCAATGGGGCCCACGGTCTCTCCTAAGATGCCTAATGTTTGACGTGAGGGGCGGCCGGAGCCGAAGGCGGAGGGAACCACAAGCGCAGCTTGTGGCCGTCCCTCTCGACGGAATTGTTAGGCATTACTCGTGTCATCCTTGAGTCGTCCTCTAAGGAATTTGCCCGAAGCTCCTCTTAGCTCGCTTCTGTCAAAGAGCTTGCCTTGGAACTGAAAATCTCGATCAATGCGAACGATGAGCAACTGCTCGAAGTTTCCTTGGCTCTTGACGAGTACACGGTCGCTGGTTTTCTCAGGCGAGATGGTTTTTACCTCAACAAGCTTTCCGGCAATTGTGCCATCAGAACCGGCCTCGTGTGTCCGATGGCGGCGAAGTCCGAATTTGATCTCAGCGTAGATCTCTCCGAGTTCTCCCCAGATTTGTAAGTACCTGCCAGTGTTCTCGAGGTGGCGTGTAGCGCAATCAACTAGATCGTAGAAAATCTCTGTTTGCTCTAGGGTGCTAAAGGGAAATCCATCTCCGCTCAGAAAGGACGTGCCTGGCTCAGATGGGAGGGCATCATCTTCTGGCGCCTCGTTAAGCTGAGAATCGATCCACACTCTGCTTATGTATTCCCATTCCCAAGGCGCAGCGCCGGAGCCAGCAGCATCGGCTATTTCCTCTGGACTCTATAGCCACGCTCGTTCATTTCATAAAGAAAATCCCAATCGCTCATGGTTTCTCTTTGCCTAACGTAATTTAGACGACCTTAAATCTAGCGGCGCGTGTTTTCTAAAGCAAGCGAAAAGCCCGCAACTATAATTTTACGCAACTATAAGTTTAGTAATAGCTTTTCGACTTGCATCGCTTTTTAGGGCAACCTAAAATTTCGCGGATGGAAGTTAAGGTCGTGTCTCAACAATCGCCGAAGCTGCTGGATCGCCTGCGGGCGGAAATCCGTGTGCGCCGCTACAGCATACGCACCGAAGAGACTTATGTGGACTGGGCGCGCCGGTTCATTCTATTCCACGGCAAGCGCCATCCGAAAGCCATGGGAGCGGATCAGGTCACGGCGTTTCTGACGCATCTGGCCGCCGAGCGCAAGGTGTCGGCCTCGACGCAGTCCGCCTTGCTGTTCCTCTACCGGGAGGTGCTCGGGGTGGAGCTGCCATGGCTGGACGAGGTGATCGCAGCCAAGGCGTCGAAGCGGCTGCCGGTTGTCTTGACTCAAACCGAGGTGCGCCGCTTGCTTGATGGCACGTCCGGCACCATGGGCTTGGTGATCAGCCTGTTGTACGGAACGGGTATGCGTCTGCTGGAAGGCTTGCGGCTGCGGGTCAAGGACGTGGAATTTACCCGGCGGGAAATCATTGTGCGGGAGGGCAAGGGCAACAAGGATCGCGTGACCGTGCTGCCGGAGAACCTGATCCTGCCGCTCAAGGCGCATCTGGAAAAGGTCAGGGCATTGCATGAGCGGGATCTGGAGGCCGGGTTCGGCGAGGTGTATCTGCCGGATGCGCTGGCGGTCAAGTATGGCCCCTCACCCCGGCCCTCTCCCCGCAAGCGGGGCGAGGGCGCAGGTAAAGCGTGGGGCTGGCAGTATGTGTTTCCATCGCCGGTGCGGTCGGTGGACCCGCGCACGGGTCTGGAGCGGCGGCATCATGTTTACGACGCCAGCAACAAAGGCGGGCGCGGCGTGGTCAGCCCGCTGGACAATTGATGAAAAGCATCCATTACGGCGCGTCACCCCGGCCCTCTCCGCACAGGCGGGGAGAGGGAGTAAGGGCCAAGTTGCTTTCCGTACCCTCGAG
>JBAWGM010000037.1:0-2131 GCA_049592895.1 Thiobacillaceae bacterium
CCAGGACGAGGCCGGGCTGCAGAAGCTCTTCCTTCAGTTCTCGTTTCCCGGAGGAATTCCGAGCCACGCCTCCCCGGAGTGCCCGGGCTCGATCCACGAGGGCGGCGAGCTAGGCTATTCGCTCAGCCATTCGTTCGGGGCGGTGTTCGACAATCCCGAGCTCATCGTCGCCTGCGTCGTCGGCGACGGTGAGGCGGAGACCGGACCGCTGGCAACGGCGTGGCATTCCAACAAGTTTCTTGATCCGGCCACCGACGGCGCGGTGCTGCCGATCCTGCATCTAAACGGCTACAAGATCGCCAATCCGACTGTGTTCGCCCGCATCGAACCAGAGGAACTGGATCAGTTCCTGCGCGGCTGCGGTTGGACGCCTTATTTCGTCGAAGGAGATGAGCCGGCGCTGATGCACGAGGCCATGGCCGCGACCCTCGACAAGGCGGTGGAAGAGATCAGGGAGATTCAGCACAAAGCCCGCGTTGACGGCGACCTTAGGCGGCCGCGCTGGCCCATGATCGTCCTCAAGTCGCCAAAAGGCTGGACCGGGCCGAAATGGGTCGATGGCCTGCAGATCGAAGGCACCTTTCGTGCGCATCAGGTGCCGATTGCCGTGGATGCGGATCATCCCGAACACCTCAAGCTGCTGGAAGACTGGCTGAAAAGCTACCGGGCGGAGGAGCTGTTCGACGAGTCGGGCCGCCTCAAACCGGAACTGGCCGAACTGGCGCCCGAAGGCGACCGCCGCATGGGGGCCAATCCTCACGCCAACGGAGGCATGCTGCTGCGCGATCTGATCATGCCGGACTTTCGCGACTACGCCGTGACGGTGCCGTCGCCCGGGGCCGTGAGGGCGGCCGATACCCACGAACTTGGGGTCTTCCTGCGCGATGTAGCCAAACTCAATCGGGCGCAACGCAATTTCCGCATCTTCGGTCCGGACGAAACCCTGTCCAATCGCCTGGGCGCCGTGTTCGAGGTCACCAACCGGCAGTGGGACGCAGGGACCCAGGACAACGATGAATTCCTCGCCCTGGATGGCCGGGTCATGGAGATGCTGAGCGAGCACCAGTGCCAAGGCTGGCTCGAAGGCTATCTGCTCACCGGCCGGCACGGGCTGTTCAACAGCTACGAGTCGTTCATCCACATCATCGACTCGATGTTCAACCAGCACGCCAAGTGGCTGAAGGTCACGGCGGATCTGCCGTGGCGGCGCAAGATCGCGTCACTGAATTATCTGCTGGCGTCCCACGTCTGGCAGCAAATGCATAACGGCTTTACCCACCAGGATCCCGGCTTCATCGACCACGTGGTGAACAAGAAGGCTTCCATCGTGCGGGTCTATCTGCCGCCGGATGCCAACTGCCTGCTCTCGGTCTGGGATCACTGCCTGCGCAGCCGCCACTACGTCAACGTCGTGATCGCCGGCAAGTATCAGGCGCCGCAGTGGCTGACCATGGACGCGGCGGTCAAGCACTGTACTGAGGGCGTCGGCATCTGGCAGTGGGCCAGCAACGACCACGCCGTCGCGCCCGATGTGGTGATGGCCTGCTGCGGCGACGTACCCACGCTGGAGACGCTTGCCGCCGTCTCCATCCTGCGCGAGCATCTGCCCGACCTGAAAATCAGGGTGGTGAACGTCGTCGACCTGATGAAGCTGCAACCGCAAAGCGAGCATCCGCATGGTTTGAGCGACATGGATTTCGACGAGACCTTCACCAAGGACAAGCCGGTGATCTTCGCCTTCCATGGCTACCCGTGGCTGATCCACCGGCTGACCTACCGCCGCACCAACCACGACAACATCCACGTCCGCGGCTACAAGGAAGAGGGGACCATCACCACGCCCTTCGACATGGCGGTGCTGAACGATCTGGACCGCTTCCACCTCGTGATCGACACCATCAACCGTCTGCCGCAGACCGGCGACAAGGGCATCTACCTGAAGCAGCAGCTAAAGGACAAGCTGGTCGAGCACAAGCAGTACATCGACAAGCACGGCCAGGACATGCCCGAGATTCGCGACTGGCGGTGGGAGAAGGGCTGAAGCGCAAATGAACGATCGAAGATAACATACACATCGAGAGGTAATAAATGTCTCAACAAAACGCAAATGACGCAGCCGATAACATCATCC
>JBAWGM010000038.1:0-4461 GCA_049592895.1 Thiobacillaceae bacterium
GTCAAACTGATCATAAACAGTGACGCCGTGGAGGACAGCGCGGCGCCCTGAGGAAAAAGCGCTTTCCTTTCTTCCTGGAGCGGGAAAGGGGCAAAGGTCAAACGCATCAGCCGTCCCGGAATTTACCGGCAATCAGCCTGCGATTGCACCGCTTTGCACCGGCTCATTGCGGGGCCACGCCGATGCATCTATGGTTTCCCGATAGGCATGCCAGGTGGCATGACCAATCACAGGCAGCAATACGGTGAAGCCGAGAAACGCGGAGCCAAAGCCCAGCACGACGAACAGGCCGATCAGGGCAGCCCAGACGATCATGGGCTTCTTGTTGCGCAACACGGCGTTCACGCTCGTCACCACGGCAGAGATGGCATCCACCTTGCGGTCGAGAATCATGGGCAAGGAAAACGCGCTGGCGGCAAACACGATAGTGGCGAATACCGCGCCCACTGCACTGCCGATGCCGAAGAACGGCAATAGCTGCCGCCAGTCCGGATGCGCCTGGTCGGGGAAGAAGATATATATCGTGGTTGCGGCCCGCGCCCAGACCAGCAGTACGACGAGCAGCACCAGGCCCAACACCAGCAGGTCGCGGATATGGTCCCAACCCTCGCTCATGCAGTAGCCAAGAAGCGGCTGCTGTCCCGCTTCGAGTTGGCGGCTGATGGAATACAGCCCCACGGCCAGTACCGGGCCGATGAACACAAAGCCGGTGGCAAATCCGATATACAAGGCCAGGGTTCCGAAGCGCCAGGTAAAACCCCCGATGGCCATGCTGAGCAGCATGAGCGCCAGGCCATAGGCCAGACTCTGGGTCGGCGCCCGGACAAAATCGGCCCAACCCAAGCGCAGCCAGCGCAGCGGCGCGGCCGCATCGAGCGTCCGGCAGGGTGCAACAAAGGGCATTTCTTCAGGGGATAGGGGCGTGTTCGAGTCGGGCAAAGTCGACATGCGTTTCTCCCTTGTTCGCCGCTTTATTTGCACAATTGACGCAATCCAACCACAGGGCGCGCCAACCATCATTGACGTGTGTGGCCGCTGGCGCTGGGGCCGGCGATTGCCTCATCTGGCTCAGCGTATGCCTTGTGCGGAGAACAGCAGTACCTGATCGCCGACGAAATTCACCTTGATGAAGCGTTTGTCATCTCCCCAGGTGCAACTCTTGACTCCCAGCACTTCGCTGCATTGGCTGGGGGCGCCGAGGATGTCCTTGACCTCCTGATAGCTCATGCCACTCTTCAGCCGGTCGTAATTCTCCAGGGTAAGCTTGCTGCATGCGGCCAGCAGCAGGACCAGGATGGCAGTCGCGATTCGCGCGTTCATGGCCTATTCCGATTGCGTGGTTTGATTCCAGCGTGGCGGCCGGCGACGCGCATTCCGGTGGCGCGCCTCAGGCCAGCTTCCGACAGCAAGCCTGGCCGGTGTTTCACAGCGCGGTAAAATCGAGGCGGCCATCCGGCTTCCGCAAATTGGCAAGGCGGGCGGCAGCGGCGTCCTGGGCTTCCCGGTTCAGTCGTTCCGCCACATTCGCTGTTTCATTGATCACGCGGCGGCTCAGCACCAGATCGCGGTCCACGTAGCCAAGCGCGCGCAACATATGCGTATTGCCCTGTCGCAGGCCCAGATTCTGCAGCGGCAGGGCCGACCTGAATCTTCCTGCCATCACCTGAGGCAGCTCGCCAAGCCCTGCAATGCGTTCAAACAGGACGGACCCGGCGGCCTGCGCCGCGTGGCAACTCACGCAGTCCATCGTCTCAGGCGTATGGACTTTCGGGTTTTCGATATTTGCAACCGCCTTGCCTAGTGTGCTGAGGAACGCCGGATCTTCGCCACGCAGAAAACGCGAATTCTGCAGAATGGGCAGCAGGTTGTCGCTGCCCTGTGGAGCGGGAGATACCATGCCGTTGCTGAAATCGGTTTGGGTCACCTGTGCAGTTCGGAAATCCTGCTGCGTCGCGCCACGGGTTCTCGGTATCGGGATATCCTGGGTTGAGCCATCTCTGACGTTGAATCCCTGGAAGGCCCACTGATCGCTGCCGACAAATGTTTTCATCGCAGTAATGCGCCAAAGGGTTTTTGTCCCCACGTACTTGTCCAGCAGTCTTTTCAGCCCCTGGGCAAACGGGCCATCCAGACCCTGTTCCGCGATCACCGGATGCACGCGCAACGGCTCGGTCGACAGATCCCGCGCACACTGCTTTCTCAGCCTTTCGTAATCGTTCATCAAGGACTGAAACGCAACAGGCTCCAGGGTGTAGAAACTGTGAATTGCCGCATCCTTCGCCTCCAACTGCCCGGATGACGCGGTTGAGCCATAGTTGGAGGTGCTGACGGGTTGCCAGACCAGCCTGACCTGCGGCAGGCAGCTTCCCTCGTTGCGAAAACACGGGTCGAGCCGTATGGCCACCACCCGCAGATTCCGGTAGGTATCGTCTTTGGCTTCACCCTGGTTGATTTCCGGCAGCCTGACATACAGCTTTTGCGGCAGCCATGCCCCGCCCAAACCCGGCTCCTGCGGAGAAATCAACTCAGCCGCTTCGGCGGAATGATCGGGCAGGGGATAGATGATGGTCACATCGTTCATGCCCCATTGCGCCCGGACGGGAGAACAGGTCAGCAAACAGGCCGTGACGGGCAATGCATACTGCAATAGCCGGCCGAGCACGCGCATTCTCTTCCAACCTCCTTTGCTCCTTTGTTGTTCGTCCCGCCCCGACTTGTCGCCGGGTGCAGGCTTGCGCCGGGTACTTGGCCCGGCACGTTATTGCGGCGATTCTACGCCGCGTTTTGCCGCAATGCGCAGGACTTTTCCATGAAGAACGGACAAGACACCGTATTGTCTTTCTCCCGGATCAGTTCCTCGCTGAAATCCGCATAGGTGCGAAACACGCAGTGGCTGGCCGCATCGACTTCGAAGCGTTCGCATTCCGTGCGCAGCGGGCAGGTGGTTGCCATGCAGTAGGTAAAGCTCAATGCGTCTCCTCTGCTGAAGTTGTTGTATTGGGTATAGTCCATCTGCCGGGGTGAGGTGATGAAACGAAGTTGGTTGACTTTTCCTTGAATCGCCCCCTCGTCCCGGCTGGCGCGCATTGCGGATTATTTTGGATTGTCTCCCAGGCACCAGCCTTATCGCCTCGCGTCAATGGGGTAAAGCGGGCAAACAATTCGAGCCGCGTCCATCTCATTGCTGATGATGGCCCCAATCAAACCCGTCCATATTTCGTTGCAGGGATGTAGCGCAGGATTGCGGCAACGGGTGCTTCAATGCTTCGATATGGCCAAACGAATACCCACTACGTTCAGGCGATAGCGATGATCACCCCTGCCGCGTTTGGCGGCACGAATCAGATTGGGTTGCCGGATGTCCCAAGCGCCTCCCCTGGCAACCCGGCGCTCGCAATTGCCGCTGAGCCAGGCGCTGCCGTCCCCGGGCGCCTTCTTGTAGTCTGGGTTCCAGCAGTCCTGCACCCATTCCCACACGTTGCCGCTCATGTCATACAAGCCCAGGGCGTTGGGCAAGCGCATGCCAACGGGGTGCGTCATGTCGTCGCTGTTGGCGCCATACCAGGCCAGTGAGGTCGGTTCGCCTTCGCCACAGTAAGTCAGATGCTGATTTACGCCGCCGGCCCGACAGGCGTACTCCCATTCCGCTTCCGAGGGCAGTCGAAACCTGACGCCGGTCCAATAGCCCATGGCATCGGCGAAGTTCTTGGCGTCGTCCCAGGAAATCTGATCCACCGGGCGGGTCGGACCCTTGAAGTCGCTCGGGTTAACGCCCATCACCTTCTGATATTCCGCCTGGGTCACCTCGTAGCGCCCCATCCAGAATCCATGCAGGCAAACCTGATGCACGGGCTTTTCAAAGCTTTCGCCGTTGTCTGAACCCATCATGAAGCAGCCGCCCGGGACCCACACAAACTCCATTCCGGTTTTCGGTTCCTTCAAGACGGTACCCGGTGCAGGGTCGGCCAGCGCCTTGCCCATGGTCATCAAGACAACTATTGCCCACACAATATGTTTCATTGTCCACTCCAATGGCTTGAGTTTGTCAGCACTGACATTAGCACATTGCATACAGCACTGAAACCGGATCGAGGATTGAATTGCGGCGTGAGGCCCAAGTGCAAGGAAACCATCAACGCCTTTTCAGGTGAGAACGCGCGCTCGCACCCTAACCGAATCGTGCCCTGGCCAGGCATGCGCTGCAAAGCCCCGCCTAGATTGCCGCGCAAGACCGAGTCTGATACAAACGATCTGTATCGGCTCATAATCCGATCCGACGACCCCGGCCCGGTGGAAGACAGCGAATGCGAACACTTCAAGGGCAAGCGGCAAAGCAGAAAAGGCGGAACCCGATCTCCTTGTCAGCTTGATAGGAGGGCGGAAATGGGAGAGCACCTCAATGAATGCACATTTGAGTTTGCTGGCCGGATGGATCGGGGTGTTGGGCGGCGTAGTGTCAGG
>JBAWGM010000039.1:0-19816 GCA_049592895.1 Thiobacillaceae bacterium
GCCTCAATATACATGGCGCGTAGAGTCCCATATCGGCAAGGAATAATCAAGAGATAATTAAAACATTACATGGCTACACAAACACTTGAAAAAATAGCCGAAATCCGCACCACGCAAAGATCTCAGCATTTCGGAGAGTCAAAGTTCGGACTAAAAGGGGGCGAGGGGAGCGATCAATACGTCCGCTCCCTGGGCCGGAACGCCTCTACCGTCAGTGGCTTGAGCCGCACCGGCTTGTAATCGAGCTGGTCGCCTGCTTGAAGATACAGCGTGTGCCTGAGCCAGTGCTCGTCATCGCGCGCCGGAAAATCCTCGCGCGCATGGGCGCCGCGAGATTCTTCGCGCGCCAGTGCGGAGACCAGCGTGGCGCGCGCAACGGCCATCAGGTTCTCCAACTCCAGCGCCTCGACCCGCGCGGTGTTGAACACCTTGCTTTGATCCAGCAGTACGGCGCGATCCAGCCGTTCCCTGAGTTCACCCAGTTTGCCCAGACCCTGCTGCAGGACCTCGCGACTGCGGTAGACGCCACAATGTCCCTGCATGACGCGGCGCAGGTCATCGACCAGCGGCGCCACCCGTTCTTCGCCACGCGTGTTCTCCCAGCGCGCCAGCCGCGCCCCGCCTGGGTCGGCTGCATCTTTGGGTGTTTCGCGCGAATAGGGATTGTCCCGCAGGTATTCCAGCATGTGCCGTCCTGCCGCGCGGCCAAACACCACCAGGTCAAGCAGCGAATTGCCGCCCAGACGATTGGCGCCATGCACCGACACGCAGGCGCACTCGCCCACGGCATACAGGCCGGGCACCGGCTCTTCCGGGCCGAAGCGCGCCGGCATGACGACCTGTCCATGCAGGTTGGTGGGAATGCCACCCATCATGTAATGCGCGGTGGGCGCAACGGGAATGGGCGCTTGCACCGGATCGATTCCGGCAAAGCGGATGGACAGTTCACGGATGCCGGGCAGACGTTCGGCAATCAGCTTCTCGCCCAGATGTTCCATCTTGAGCAGAACATGGTCGGCCTGCGGCCCACAGCCCCGGCCCTGATGAATTTCGGTGGCGATGGCGCGGCTCACCACATCGCGCGAGGCCAGGTCTTGCGCGTGCGGTGCGTAGCGTTGCATGAAGCGCTCGCCGTCGCGATTGACCAGGCAGCCGCCTTCGCCGCGGGCGCCTTCGGTAATCAGACTGCCGATCCCCGCAAGCCCGGTGGGATGAAACTGCCAGAACTCCATGTCCTCCAGCGGCAGCCCGGCACGCAGCACCATGCCCAGGCCGTCGCCGGTGTTGATCAAGGCATTTGACGTGTTCCAGTAGATGCGCCCGGCCCCGCCGGTTGCCAACAGCGTAGTGCGCGCTTCGATCAGGACGGGCTCGCCGGTCTCGATCGACAGGGCCGTGACGCCCAGGGCGTAGCCCTCCTCGTCGCGTATCAGGTCGAGGGCAAAGTATTCATCGAAAAACTGGGTGCGGGCTGCGAGGTTGCGTTGATACAGCGTATGCAGCAGCGCGTGGCCGGTGCGGTCGGCGGCGGCGCAGGTGCGCACTGCCTGCTCGCCGCCGAAATGCTTGGACTGGCCGCCAAACGCGCGCTGGTAGATCTTGCCGTTGTCCAGGCGCGAAAACGGCAGTCCCATGTGCTCCAGTTCGTACACCGCGGTGGCTGCTTCCCGGCACATGAATTCGATGGCGTCCTGGTCGCCCAGATAATCCGAACCCTTGACTGTGTCGAACATGTGCCAGTGCCAGTCATCCTCGCTCACATTGCCCAACGCGGCAGTGATGCCACCTTGGGCGGAGACGGTGTGCGAGCGGGTGGGAAACACCTTGGACACCACCGCCACCTTGTAGTCCGAGCGCGCCAGTTGCAGCGCGGCACGCAGGCCGGCGCCGCCGCCGCCCACAATCACCGCATCAAACGTGCGCTTCTTCATAAGGCTGGACCTTGCAGACTTCGCCGGCCGCGTCGAAGGATGGTCGGGCGGCGACTCGCGGGCGTGCGCATCCCCGCGAAGCGGGGCCCCTGCTTACTGCTTGCACCGCCACAATTACTACATCGAAAGTGCGCTTATCCATATACGCGCCACAAGACCATGCTGACCCATACCACGGACATGACCAGCACAAGGGCAACGAGGACATCAAGTGCCAGTCGCAGCACCAGGGGTTTCACATAATCCATCAATACGTCACGCAGTCCCACCCACGCATGAAGACACAGGCTAGCGACCAGCAGCCATACAGACAGCTTTATCCATATGGCCTGAAAGGCCGAGTGCCAGGTGAGGAAATCGAAGGGCGCAGCAACCCGATATGCTGCCAACAGCGCGCCGCCCGCAAGCAGGATGACAACGGCAGAGACGCGCTGCGCGAGCCACCACCCGGTTCCGCTGTGGCTGCCAGTGACAGTCCTCTTCACCAGAACAATGTCCAGGCAACCAGCACGGTGACACACCCACTCACGATCATCACCCAGCGTGCCGATACACGCGCCCTATTCCTCTCCACGCCCCAGTGCACATCCATGGCCAGATGGCGGACGCCGGCGATGGCATGGTACGCAAGCGAGGCAATGACCATCAGGCTAGTCAGTTGCCCTGGAGGACTCTTCAAGATGGCGGCGGCCTCAACAAACTCGGCCGGACTGCCCAAGGAAAGTTGCAGGACATATAAGCCGACCGGCAGGGCAAGAAAGAGCAGAACCCCGGTCACGCGGTGGAATATGGAAACCCAGCCCAGGAGTGGCAAATGCAGGCGAAATAAATTAAGATATACTGGTCTCTTAATCATTGTTAATATAGCATTGGTTGGACCAAGAGTTTAGACCTTAGTCAACTCTGTGAACATGGAGCAAAAAATGAAGCATTTATTTCTCCTTGGTGTCCTCGGTTTGGCGCTGACACCGCCCGTGCTCTACGCCTCCCAGGATCTGGCCGAAAAGAATGGCTGCATGGAGTGCCATCTCATGGACAGGAAAACCGTGGGTCCGGGCATCCAGCAAATTGCACAGAAATATGCGGGACAGCAGGACGCCATGGCGAAGCTATTCTTCAAAGTGAAGAATGGCGGGGGTGGCTCCTGGCACGGCGTGTGGGGTCAGGTTCCGATGCCGCCCAATCCCAACGTCCCGGATGAAGATCTGAAAACCATCCTGACCTGGATGCTGAAGCAGAAATAGAGAAGGAACGCCATGTTCCTTTTCATCTAGGTTTGCCTGGCGCCAAGATTCTGGTGGAAAAGCGAGGACAAGCTTGTGCCGCGCATCGCAATCCCGGCAACACCAAATGAATGCGCGCCAGATCAAGATAAATAGTCCTGATGGGCACAGCAATAAATTAAGTTGTGAGGAGCACATTCGAATGCTAGCGTACGTTCGCTGCATATTGGCTCGACTTTCGTTCTTACCAACTGTACCCATTAAGGAGTGCTTCATGAAATTGCTGTCCCTCGTCGCCGCAACTGCGTTGATGGTTGCCGTGCCCGCCTTTGCCAACCAGGAACTGGCGCAGAAGAATGGCTGCCTGGCCTGCCATTCTGTTGACAAGAAGATTGTCGGCCCCGCCTACAAGGATGTGGCCAAGAAATACCGCGGCGACAAGAGCGCCCCTGCCAAGCTGTTCGCAAAAGTGAAGAAAGGCGGAAAAGGCGTCTGGGGCCCGGTCGCGATGCCGCCTAACCCACAGGTGAAGGATGCGGACCTGAAGAAGATCATTGCCTGGGTGCTGTCGCAGAAGTAAGCTGAATTTGCGGGTCAAGAAGCCGGTCCAAGACCGGCTTTTTTATTTCCTTGCCGCCTTGGCAACGGCCGGCGGAATGCGCTCGATCAGGCGCGGGTCAAACGGTTTGGGCAGGATGTAATCGTTGCCGAAAGCCAGGCTTTTCAGGCCATAGGCTTTCAACACTGATCTTGGAACCGGTTCCTTCGCCAATCCCGCCAGCGCATGGATGGCCGCAATCAGCATGTCCTGGGTGATGGCCTTGGCGCGCGCATCCAGAGTGCCGCGGAAAATAAACGGAAAGCCCAGCACGTTGTTGACTTGATTGGGATAGTCCGAGCGCCCAGTTGCCATGATCAGGTCTTTGCGCGCCTTGTAGGCTTGGGCCGGACTGATTTCCGGATCGGGATTGGCCAGCGCGAAGACCACCGGGCGCTCGGCCATGGACTTGAGCATGGCGGGTGTGACGAGGTTGGGACCGGATACGCCCACGAACACATCCGCGCCTTGCATCGCTTCTTCCAGCGTGCGCAGTTTGGTCGCATGGGCCCAGGCTTTCTTGTACTTGTTCAGCTCGGTGCGGCCCTTGTGCACCACGCCCTTTGAGTCCACCAGCAGAATGTTCTTCTTCGTCGCCCCCATGGCCAGCAGCAGTTTCATCGAGGCCAGCCCGGCCGCGCCGGCCCCGAGACAGACGATGCGCGCGGTCTCCAGACTCTTCCCTTGCAGCTCGAGCGCATTGAGCAGCCCGGCACAGATGATCACTGCAGTGCCATGCTGGTCGTCATGGAACACCGGGATGTCCAGCTTCTTCTTCAGTGCCGCCTCGATTTCAAAGCAGTGCGGCGCCGCGATGTCTTCAAGGTTGATGCCGCCAAAGGTCGGTGAGATCGCCTTCACCACCTTGATGAATTCCTTCGGCGACTTGGCATTCACTTCGATGTCGTACACATCGATTCCGGCAAAACGCTTGAACAAGACGCCCTTGCCTTCCATCACCGGCTTGGCCGCCAACGGCCCCAGATTGCCCAGGCCCAGGATCGCGGTGCCATCGGTAATCACCGCCACCAGATTGCCTTTATTGGTGTATTCATAGGCCGTCTTCGGATTCTTCGCGATCTCCCGCACTGGCTCGGCCACGCCGGGTGAGTAGGCAAGAGAGAGATCAGCCTGGGTCGCGCAGGGCTTCATGGACTCCACCGACAGTTTGCCCGGCTTGGGCAGGCGGTGGTACTGGAGTGCTTCTTGCTTGAGTGAATTCGGGGTGCTCATTTCGATCTGCGTAAGTGCCTGATGAGTTGGGAGAGATCGCCCTCCGCGCGTGCGATAGAATAATGCCTTCGGCCTGTTTTTCCTATTTGATGACCATGTCCAGCCCCGCCTTTTCAGCCCCCGCAATGTTCCAGGCTGGTGCAAACCGCCGGGGAAAATTCTTTTCACTGCCCGCACTTGAGGCGGCCGGAACCGGGAATATTTCGCGTCTGCCCGTCTCCCTCCGCGTCGTTCTGGAGTCGGTGCTGAGAAATTGCGACGGCGTGAAAGTCACGCAGGAACACGTCAAGCAATTGGCCGACTGGCGGCCGAACGCCCCGCGCACCGAGGAGATCCCTTTCACCGTGGCCCGGGTCATCTTGCAGGACTTCACCGGCGTGCCGCTACTGGCAGACTTGGCGGCCATGCGGTCCGCTGCTCAAAGGTTGGGCAAGGATCCGAAGAAGATCGAGCCCCTGGTGCCGGTGGACATGGTGGTCGACCATTCCATCCAGGTCGATGCGTATGGCAACAAGGACGCACTCGATCTCAACATGAAAATTGAATTCGACCGCAATCGGGAGCGCTACCAGTTCATCAAGTGGGGCATGCAGGCGTTCGACACCTTCAAGGTTGTGCCGCCCGGCGTCGGCATCGTGCATCAGGTCAACATGGAATATCTCGCGCGCGGGGTGATGGAGAAAAATGGCGTTTTCTATCCGGATACGCTGGTAGGCACCGATTCCCACACCACGATGATCAACGGCCTCGGCATCGTGGCCTGGGGCGTGGGCGGCATCGAGGCGGAAGCGGCCATGCTGGGCCAGCCGGTATATTTCCTGACCCCGGATGTGGTCGGCGTGAACCTCAAAGGCTCAGCCAGGCCAGGCGTCACCGCGACCGACATCGTGCTGACCATCACCGAAATGTTGCGCAAGGCCAAGGTGGTCGGCAAGTTCGTGGAGTTCTTCGGCGACGGCGTGGCCGCCATGTCCGTGACCGACCGCGCCACGATAGCGAATATGGCGCCCGAGTATGGCGCGACCATGGGCTTCTTCCCAGTGGACGAGGCAACTTGCCAGTATTTCGCCGCCACCGGCCGTAGTGAAATCCAGGTCAACACACTGCGCGCGTATTACCAAGCGCAGCAACTATTCGGCATCCCCAAGGCGGGCGATATCGATTATTCGCAAACCCTGGAACTGGACCTTTCCACCGTCAAGCCCAGCGTAGCCGGACCCAAACGCCCGCAGGACCGCATCGAGTTGGGAAACCTGAGATCCGCCTTCACTTCGCTCATGAGCAAACCCATTGCGGAAGGCGGTTACGACAAGGCCGCAGAGATGGGCATACGCTATGCGCTGCCCGCGCCATCGCATGCAACAACCGATTTGTCGGGTGGCGGCAGCCAGGAGGAAGTTCTCCCCGTCGCGGCACAGGAAGAGGAAATGCTCAATGACCATCCTTCTCCCGATCACATGCAGGCCGATCCGACCACCCTGTTTGCCGGACGCAATAACAGCCTGGGACATGGTGACATCGCAATTGCCGCAATCACCTCCTGCACCAACACCTCCAATCCCGGCGTGATGTTGGCCGCCGGCCTGCTGGCCAGGAAAGCCGCCGCGCTCGGGCTGAAGCCGCCGCCCAATGTGAAGACGTCGCTCGGGCCCGGCTCGCGCGTGGTCACCGAATACCTCAACAAGGCCGGTCTGATGGACGCGTTGGAACAGGTCGGATTCTCCGTGGTGGGCTATGGCTGCACGACGTGCATTGGCAACTCCGGGCCGCTCAAACCCGAAATCGAGGCGACCATTGCGGAACACGATCTGGTCGTGGCCTCGGTGCTGTCCGGCAACCGCAACTTCGAAGCGCGCGTGCACCAGGCAGTCAAGGCCAACTTCCTCATGTCGCCCCCGCTGGTGGTGGCTTTTGCGCTGGCCGGCCGGATCGATATCGACTTTGGCAGCCAAGCAATCGGCACAAGCAAGGATGGGAAGCCGGTCCACCTGAAAGACCTGTGGCCATCCAATGACGAAATCGCCTCCGTGATGCATTCCGCCACCGATGCCGCGGCCTACCGGAAGATCTATGCAGATGTCGGCGCCGACAACCCCTTGTGGGACGCGGTTCCCGCTCCGAGCGGCAGCGTGTACCAGTGGGACGCGAAGTCCACTTACATTCAGGAGCCGCCGTTCTTTGTCAATAGCAAGGCTGCCAGCACGGCGATCAAGGGCGCCCATGCCCTCGCCATTTTCGGCGACTCGGTAACCACAGATCACATCAGCCCCGCGGGCGGCATCAAGCCGACCTCACCCGCCGGCCTGTATCTGACAGAACATGGCGTGCAGAAGACTGACTTCAACAGCTACGGCGCACGTCGGGGCAACCACGAAGTCATGATGCGCGGCACTTTCGCCAACGTGCGCATCAAGAACCTGATGATCCCCGGCTCCGAAGGAGGCATCACGCTCAAGGGCGGCGAGCAGAAACCCATCTATGACGCCGCGATGCAATATCAGAGCGAAGGCACGGCGCTGATGATCTTCGCCGGCGAAGAATACGGCACTGGTTCCAGCCGAGACTGGGCGGCCAAGGGCACCACCCTGCTGGGGGTGAAAGCGGTTGTCGCCAAGAGTTTCGAGCGCATCCACCGTGCCAACCTGGCCGGCATGGGGGTGCTGCCCTGCCAGTTCAAGGATGGCGTCGACGCTGTGTCACTCAAGCTCGACGGCTCCGAGACTTTCGACCTCGAAGGCATCGAGACGGGCATAAGCCCACAGCAGGATGTGACGCTGGTCATACATCGCGCTAGCGGCAGCAGCGAACGGGTCGCGCTCAAGCTGCGCATCGACACGCCGATTGAAGTGGAGTACTACAACAAGGGTGGGATTCTGCCCTTTGTGCTGGAGCAGTTGGTCGGCTGAAAAGCACAGTCAAGTCGGCCGTGGCCTACGACGAGGCTGTCGCCGAACGTTTGCGAGAGGTGCTTGCATCGCTCATGGACGTAGCCGATAAGAAGATGTTCGGCGGCGTGCCACTCAGGGGGGATGTCTATGTTGATCCGGAAGGATTTGAGTCGGAAGACGATTTGGCCAGGCGGCGGAGGCTCTGCCTGGATTTCGTGACCACGCTGCCTGCCAAGTAGAATAGCGCCTTTCCAAGGACAAATTTCTCCCCATGCCGCGCAAGCTTCTCGTCACCTCCGCCCTGCCCTACGCCAACGGTGACATTCATCTGGGCCACTTGGTTGAATACATTCAGACCGACATCTGGGTGCGGTTCCAGAAGATGCAGGGACACGAGACACACTATGTCTGCGCGGACGATACGCACGGAACCGCCATCATGCTGCGGGCCGACAAGGAAGGCATTACGCCTGAAGCTTTGATCGATCGCGTATGGCACGATCACAAGCGCGATTTCGACGGCTTTCACATCGACTTTGACCAGTATTACTCCACCCATTCGGACGAGAACCGCGAACTTGCCGGCGACATCTACAAGAAACTGAGCGCTGCGGGCCTGATCGAGGTGCGCGCCATCGAACAGTATTACGACCCGATAAAGGAGATGTTCCTGCCGGATCGCTTCATCAAGGGTACCTGTCCGAAGTGCGGCGCAACCGATCAGTATGGCGACAACTGCGAGGTGTGCGGCTCAACCTACTCGCCGACTGACCTGAAGGACCCCTATTCGGTCGTGTCCGGCGCGAAGCCGGTGCGCAAGACTTCGGACCATCATTTCTTCAAGCTCGGCAAACAGGAAGAGTTCCTGCGCGCATGGACGCAATCCGGCACACTGCAACCCGAAGCGGCTAACAAGATGCTGGAATGGTTCGCGGCGGGACTGGCGGACTGGGACATCTCGCGCGATGCGCCCTACTTCGGCTTTGAGATCCCGGGGGCGCCGGGCAAGTATTTTTATGTCTGGCTGGACGCGCCGGTCGGCTACATGGCGAGCTTCAGGAAATACTGCAGCGCGCACGGTCTGGATTTTGATGCCTGGTGGAAAGCCGGTTCGGATACGGAGCTCTATCACTTCATCGGCAAGGACATCCTTTATTTTCATGCGCTGTTCTGGCCCGCCATGCTGGAGGCCTCAGGCTACCGCACACCAACCAAGGTCTTCGCGCATGGGTTTCTCACCGTAAACGGCCAGAAGATGAGCAAGTCGCGCGGCACTTTCATTACTGCGCGAAGCTATCTCCATAGCGGGCTTAATCCCGAATGGCTGCGCTATTACTTTGCTGCCAAGCTTGGCAGCTCCATGGAAGACATCGACCTGAATCTCGAGGACTTTGCCGCACGGGTAAACAGCGACTTGGTGGGTAAATACGTGAATATCGCCAGTCGTTGTGCCGGCTTCATCTCCAAGCGCTTTGATGGCCAGGTGGGTAAAATTGACCAAGCGACAGCCGCAGAGTTTGAGACTGCATTTCAAAGCGCGACGATTGCCAAGGCCTACAGTGACCGCGATTACGGCCGAGCGCAGCGCGAAATAATGCGACTGGCAGATGTAGCGAACTCTTACATTGCCAACAAGAAGCCATGGGAAATGGCTAAGCAGGAGGGGCGTGAAGTTGAATTACACAAGGTGTGTAGCACTGCGCTGACCCTGTTCCGCGACTTAACCCTCTACTTGAAACCGGTCCTGCCTAAGCTGGCCGAACAAGTCGAGGCTTTCCTTAACATCCCTGCGCTGACTTGGGGTGACCAGTGGGCGTCGTTGCCTATTGGCCACACTATCAACGAATATCACCACCTCATGACCCGCGTGGATGTGAAACTGATCGAGACGCTGGTGGAAACCAACCGGCAGTCGCTGGAAGCCACACCCTCGCCCGTGCGCCACGCCGAAGCGCAAACCCATCAGGAAAACCAAGCCGTGACCAACGACGAGGCGTACATTAGCATTGACGATTTCACGAAAATCGACTTGCGTATTGCTAGAATTGACAAGGCCGAGCATGTGGATGGCGCGGACAAGCTTTTGCGCCTCACCCTGGATGTCGGCCCGCTAGGCGTGAGGCATGTCTTTGCCGGAATCAAAGCGGCCTACGAACCGGCCGTACTGCAAGGTCGCCTGACCGTCGTGGTTGCCAACCTTGCCCCACGCAAGATGAAGTTCGGCATGAGTGAGGGCATGGTGCTGGCAGCGTCCGGCGAAAGTCCGGGCCTTTTTCTGCTTTCCCCCGATTCCGGAGCGCAAGCCGGAATGCGGGTCAAATGAAACCCTGTTACGGGAGATTGTCATGACGACGCTTGCCCATTGTCAACTGCTTGGATCCGTTATTAACCGCGAGCTCAACGACGGCGAATGCGTGGTGCTGGGAAATCTCGGCGCAATCCGGGAGTTGCAGGACGAGGAGATACTGACAGAAGAAGGGAAAGTGGACAATACGCTGCACGTGCTGATCGACGGGCATCTCGCCGTGATGCGCCAGGTCGCCGAAGGAGAATGGCTCACGCTGCATGTGCTCAAACCCGGCGAACTCGCCGGCGAGTTGGGATTTATTGACGGCCAGCCGCACAGCGCCACCCTGCGAGCCATGGGGCCTACCAGGGTCTTTAATCTGGAGCGGGAAAAATTCGAATCCCTGATCAACACCCATCCCGCTCTCGTGTACCGCATGATGCGCGCCATCGTCCGCGGGGTGCATGTCACGCTGCGTCGCATGAACGCGCAGCAAGTCGAGCTGACCAACTACATCACCAAGGAGCATGGGCGCTACTGATGGGGCTTGGTGAGCCCGTTACCCGTCATTTGTGGATAGCGGGCAGGGTCCAAGGGGTCTGGTACCGTGAATCCATGCGCCTGGAGGCAGAACGCCTGGGCGTAAGCGGCTGGGTCAGAAACCTCCCCGACGGCCGGGTGGAAGCCGTGATCTCCGGCGATGCTGACCGGTTGGACCAACTCATTGCCTGGGCCAGGAAAGGCCCACCCATGGCAAGGGTTACGGGAATCGATAGCGAACCGGCAGAAGGCAGGTTCAGTTCTTTCGAGAAACGTTAGCTTTTCGTACCTCCGGACAATCGTCGGTTTTCTGGACAAAAAAAGCCCGGCAGTGTGTGCCGGGCATAAATCCACCAAAGGAGGATGGAGGAGACAACACCCCGCACCGGAGGAGTGGCGCGACGTGTTATTAGCATTGTCTAATATAATTACATAGAAAGCAAGAAATCTTTCTGAACGTTAATAAATAGATATTCAAGTGTTGTTCAAACGCCAAGGTCTGTTAACCTTCATTTCGCGTTCCGAAGGCTTGCCATGGGAAGCCAACGCGGACGTGAAGGAAGGTCAACGGAGGCGACTAATAGAGGACCTGGACGCTAGCAGGCTCTAGCCACTGCCCCAAGGACTCAATCAAGCAATCGTGAAGTTGGACACGCCACGTGTTCCCCAGCATGACTTCGCAGGCTGCCCGGCCATTGTGGTAGGCAATCCGTACGGGGCATCCGCCTTCGCCGCAGCGATAAGGTTCCAATAGTTCCTTTAGCCGAATGCCGTCTGACTGGCCGTTACAGGTCAGACGCAGTTCCCGGGCGAACCGGGTGCGCGCAGTGTTCATGTCAAAAATCTTTTCGGCGGTCACCCTCAAACCGCCGGAATAGTCATCCCGACTGACCTTGCCTTCCACAATCAGAAGCTCATCCTCCTTGAGCCAATCCCGGTGAGTTTCCAATATCTCGGCAAAAACCACGACATCGAGTGTGCTGGTCCCGTCGTCCAACAGCACGATAGCCATTTTGCCGCGGCGCGAGATCTGAGTGCGGATCGACACAATGATGCCGGCCAACAGGCGGGGTTCGCGCGCCGGTTCCAGGTCTGCGAGACGTTGCCGGACAAATCCTGACAACTCGCCGGCGTAGCCACTGTAGGGATGGCCGCTGAAGTAGAAGCCCATGACCGACTTTTCCTGCAGGAGCCTATCCCGTTCCGGCCAGACAGGTGACGCCACATAAGGATTGCCGAGAGTGGCCGAATCGCTGTCTCCGAACAAACTATCCTGGGCCGCCCCGCGGGCGGCTTGGTCCGCCGCTTCCATGGCGGGAGCGATCGAGGCCATCACGCTGGCACGATGATCGTTCATGCCATCGAATGCACCTGCCTTGACCAAGGCCTCCAAAACCCTGCGATTTAGACAGTGCTTGTCGACCCGCCGTGCCAGATCAAATACGCCGGTAAATTCGCCGCCTTCCGAGCGGGCTGCAACAATGGCTGAGATTGCGGCCTCCCCGGTACCCTTGATTGCACCAAGGCCGTAACGGATCTGCCTATCCCCCATCGGCTCGAATCTATAACCGGAAATATTGATGTCAGGCGGAAGTATCGCAATGCCATTAGCCTTGCAGTCCTGAACAAACACCCGCACCTTCTCGGTGTCCGCCATTTCTGATGAAAGGGATGCCGCCATGAATTCGGCGGGGTAATGTGCCTTGAGCCAGGCAGTGTAATAGGCGACCAGGGCGTAGGCCGCGGAATGGGACTTGTTAAATCCATATTCGGCAAACTTCTCCATCAGATCGAATAAGCGGCCGGCCAGGCTGTCCGCGACACCACGGCTTTTTGCCCCGGCCAAGAAGATTTCCCGTTGCTGGGCCATTTCTTCGGGCTTCTTCTTCCCCATCGCGCGCCGCAACAAATCCGCGCTACCCAGGGTGTAGCCCGCAAGGATTTGGGCAATCAGCATTACCTGCTCCTGGTACACGATGATCCCATAGGTGGATTTGAGAACCGGTTCCAGATCGGGATGAAAATACTCGGGCTTCTGCCGCCCCTGTTTGCGCGCAATAAAGTCATCGACCATGCCAGACCCCAACGGACCCGGTCGGTTAAGGGCCATCAGGGCAATAATATCCTCAAAACAATCCGCATTAAGTTTACGCTCCAAGTCCTTGGCAGACCGCGATTCTGACTGGAACACGGCCGTAGTATTGCCCGCGCTGAAGAGTGCGTATACCGCAGGATCGTCCAGACTCAGGCCTTCCAACTGGAAATTCTCCCTGTCCGGATGGCGACGCACGAACTCGACCGCCTCAGCCAGAATAGTGAGCGTCCGCAGGCCGAGAAAATCGAACTTCACCAGGCCAATGGCTTCCACATCGTCCTTGTCGAACTGCGAAACCAAGCTTCCTGCGCCTTCCTGCCGGTAAAGGGGGCAGAAATCAGTCAGGCTGCCGGGGGCAATCAATATGCCTCCGGCATGCATGCCCACATTGCGGGTTAGATCCTCCAGCCGCTCTGCGAGCGCAAACAACTCCCTTACCCCCTCTTCCTGGTCGTAGCGCTCCTTGAGCTGAGGCTCCATTTCCAGGGCTTTTCTCAGCGAAACCGGTTTGACCCCTTCTACCGGAACGAGCTTCGACAGCTTATCGCAGTAGGTGTAGGGCATGTCCAGGACCCGGCCTACATCACGGATGACCGACTTGGAGCCAAGCGTGCCGAACGTGGCGATCTGCGATACCGCATCGTGACCGTAGCGCTCTTTAACATACTGGATCACACGCTCACGATTGTCCTGGCAAAAATCCACGTCAAAGTCCGGCATGGATACGCGTTCTGGATTGAGAAAGCGCTCGAATAGAAGGTCGTAGCGCAATGGATCCAAATCAGTAATACCCAGGCTGTACGCGACTAGGGATCCTGCACCTGATCCGCGCCCCGGGCCGACTGGCACCCCATTATTCTTGGCCCAGTTGATAAAGTCGGCGACGATAAGGAAATAGCCCGGAAACCCCATCTGGTTAATGGTGCCAAGCTCAAAATCAAGCCTCGCTTTGTATTCCGGGTAACGAGCCCGCCTGGCCGTTTCATCCGGATAAAGAAGCTGCAGACGTTCAGCCAGCCCCGCTTCGGAGCGCTCAAGGATGTATTCCTCCAGACTCTGGTTCCGCGGTGTGGGAAACAGGGGCAACTTGCTCTTGTCCAGATCCAAGGCCAAATTGCAACGCTTGGCGATTTCCACGCTGTTGGCCAAGGCTTCCGGCAGATCGGCGAACAACTCTGTCATTTCCGCCGGGGTCTTGAAATACTGCTCCGGGGTAAAAAGCTTCGGGCGACGACTGTCCGCCAACAAGTAACCTTCGGCAATACAGACCCGGGCCTCGTGCGCCTTGTAATCTTCCGGATTGAGGAACTGGACCGGATGAGTGGCAACTGCCGGGATCCCCAGCTCTGAGCCGATCTCCAGCAGGCCGTCAATCAGCAATTCAGTTTCGGGCAGACCGTAGCGCTGCAGTTCAAGATAGTAGCGCTGCGGGAAGACCTCGCACCAGAACTCGGCCTGTTTGCGGGCCGCTGCCTGGTTACCAGCCAGCAGTGCCTGGGCCACCCCGGACTGAAAACCTCCCCCCAGGGCGAGCAAACCCGCCGTCCCCTGCCTTAACCATTCCGGGTCGATTTCGGCCCGTCCCCGGTTGAGATTCTCCCGATACGCTCGGGACAGTAATGCGCACAGGCGGCGATAGCCCGCACGATCCTGGACCAGAAGCAGAGCGCGAAATGGCCGGTTGCGGTCGGCAAGATTGCTGATGGAGACATCACAGCCGAATATGGGTTTGAGGCCCTTGCTCCGCGCCGCACGGTAATACTTAACCCAGCCGAACACGTTGGACAAATCAGTCAGTGCCAAGGCCGGCATGCGGCTTTCTATGGCCTTGGCAACCGCCTCATTGATGCGGACCAAACCGTCGGTAACGGAGTACTCGGAATGAAGTCTTAGATGGATGAAACCCGGCTCAGGCATGGCCGGATTTTAACCCGCGCCATCCTGCGTCAGGACAGAAAAGACGGAGCAGCCCGGCAGGGCCGCCATGTCTGAAAGTCAACAAGCGTTACCAGTTGGTCTCCCGCTCGGGTGTGGCGGTAATCTTGTGTATGGACAGATCAGCGCCATTGAATTCTTCTTCTGCATCCAACCTCAGTCCGACGATGGCCTTAAGCACGCCATAAACCAGAAAGCCGCCTGCCAAGGCAATCAGGATGCCCATGCTGGTGCCCACCAGTTGGGCCAGCAGGCTGACACCACCGGCCCCTCCAAGTCGCGCGGAGCCAAAAATACCGGCGGCGATTCCACCCCAGGTGCCACACAGGCCATGCAGGGGCCAGACTCCAAGCACATCGTCAATCTTCAGCCGGTTTTGCGTCAGCGTGAACATCCACACAAACAGGCCGCCTGCTATGCCGCCGGTGACCAGTGCGCCGATCGGATGCATGACATCTGAACCGGCACACACGGCAACCAGACCGGCCAATGGCCCGTTATGGATAAATCCCGGGTCGTTCTTGCCCACAAACAAGGCAGCCAGGGTTCCCCCCACCATGGCCATCAACGAATTGACTGCAACCAGTCCGCTGATCCCGCTCAAGCTTTGCGCAGACATCACATTAAAGCCAAACCAGCCTACCGTAAGTACCCAGGCGCCCAAGGCAAGGAAGGGAATGTTGGAAGGCGGATGCGCCGAGATGCCGCCATCCTTCTGGTAGCGTCCCCTGCGCGCGCCGAGCAGAATTACTGCAGCCAAGGCTATCCATCCGCCCATGGCATGAACTACCACCGAGCCGGCGAAATCATGAAACTTGGCGCCATACGCGGTATTTATCCAGGCCTGAATGCCATAGGCTCCATTCCATGCGATGCCTTCAAAGAACGGGTAAACAAAGCCCACCACGATGAATGTGGCAGCGAACTGAGGGTAGAACCTGGCCCGCTCGGCGATACCTCCAGATACGATGGCGGGCACGGCGGCAGCAAAAGTCAGAAGAAAAAAGAACCTGACCAGTTCATACCCGTTCTTGGCCGTAAGTTGACCAGCAGCGGAGAAGAAATCCACCCCATAGGCGATACTGTAGCCGATGAAAAAATAAGCGATGGTGGATGCACTGAAGTCGGTAAGAATCTTGACCAGGGCGTTCACCTGGTTCTTCTTCCGCACCGTACCGAGTTCAAGAAAAGCAAACCCGGAATGCATGGCCAGAACCAGGATTGCTCCAAGCAACACAAATAGAACATCACCGCCATTTTTCAGGCCGTCCATGTAAAGCTCCTCACAATTCGAACAGTCTGGAAGCAACCCCATTCCAGTGCACTATCTCGTTACCGCACTATTAGGGCGTGTCGGATCTACTTTTTTCTTCGGCCTCGATCTGGTCCAGTTCCCGTTCCATTTCGTCATCCGACATCGGGACATAGTCAGTGGGATAGGGCGCGGTTTCTGCGGTCGATTCCGCTCGGGGTTTGATCATAAAGCGAGCCACCAAAATGCCCGCTTCATACAACAGCCACAAGGGCACCGCCAGCAAAGTTTGAGAAAGTATGTCCGGGGGGGTAAAAATGGCGCCGATGACAAAAGAACCGACAATGACGTAAGGCCGTATATCGACCAGCTTGGCGATGGAAACCCAGCCAAACTTCACCATCAAGACCACCACGACCGGCACTTCAAAGGTGATGCCAAAGGCCAGGAATAGGGTCAGCACAAAGTCCACGTACTTGCCGATGTCCGTTGTCATTTCGACCCCGGCCGGCGTGAAGCCTACGATCGCGCCAAACACGATGGGAAACACCGCAAAATACGCAAACGCCATGCCGGTGATAAACAACACCACCGCGGACACTATAATCGGGAGCCCCAAGCGCTTTTCATGCTCGTAGAGGCCTGGGGCGATAAACGCCCAAGCCTGATACAGTACCCAGGGCAATGCAATCAGGAAGGCCGCGAGCATCGTCACTTTTACCGGCACGAAGAAGGGGGCAGTCACTTCCGTCGCAATCAAGTGCCCGCCCCGCGGTAAGGCGGCCAGCAGGGGCTTGGCCAGCAGCGCGTATATGTCCTTGGCCCAAGGGAACAGGCAGACAAAAATAATCACGATCGCCAGAACCGCGCGTACCAGTCGATCACGCAACTCGACCAGATGGGAAATAAATGAGTCGCCCTTGGCCTGAGCGTCGCTCATGCTTTGTCTTGGCGACCAGATTCAGACGTGGGCTGTTCGGAGGCAGGAGCAGGCGCTTGCGTAGGATGCCCCCCCAGCAAGAAAGGTCCTTCCTTCAATGCCCCTTTCCCGGCTTCGGCTGCTGGAGTCTCCTGTGGCTTCTGCTCCTCCTGTATTCCCACCGCGGCCATCACTTTATCCTTGGTGCCAAGTTCGTCTCGCAGTTGGTATTCAGCTTCACTGGCCTTGCTTTCCAAATTTCTGGCGCCTGATTCCACCGACTCCTTGAATGCTTGGCCAACCTTACGCAGTTCGTCCAGTTCCATTTCGCGGCTGATATCTGATTTGACGCTGTTGACGTAGCGCTGGAAACGCCCAAACAGATGACCCGCCGTGCGGGCCACCTTGGGCAAACGCTCGGGGCCAATGACGATCAACGCCACGACGCCTATGAGTATCAGTTCAGAAAAGCTGAAATCGAACATGTCAGGGATCAGGGATCAGGGATCAGGGATCAGGGGGGCCCAAGGGGGCTTGCCCTGAATCCTTAATCCTCACCCCCTGCCTTTCAAGAGCTCTGTTTATCCTTCACTTCAGCGTCTACAGTCCGGCCGGACGATTCGCTGGCGTCAGGAATCTTGGTACTTTCCTCCTTCATGGAATCCTTGAAGTTCTTCACCGCGCCGCCCAAATCGGAACCCATGTTGCGCAATTTCTTGGTCCCAAAGATCAACAAGACGATCAGCAGGACAATCAGCCAGTGCCAGATACTAAAACTACCCATGGTCAGTCTCCTTTATTCGATCAGATGCGACTGGGTTCGCCGCCGCCGAATACGTGAACGTGAATGTGAAACACTTCCTGTCCGCCACCGCGCCCGGTATTGATCAGGGTCTTAAAGCCGGCTTCCAGGCCTTGCTCCCTGGCCAGCTTGGGCGCAAGCGTCAGTATTCTGCCGAGTAGCTTTTCATGTTCCGGCCCGCAATCCGCGAGCGATGGAATGTGGACCTTGGGGATAAGCATGAAATGGATCCGCGCGAACGGATGAATGTCGTGAAAGGCCAGGATCTCATCGTCGTCATACACCTTCTTGCACGGCACTTGCCCCGCTACGATCCTGCAGAAAATGCATTCGGTCATGATTTTCTCGACGCCTTTTCCTCAATCCCGGATCTGCCTTCGCGCCGACCAAGCTCATTCAGCACGTCCTGGGCGCTCAGCCCCCGGCTTGCCAGCAAGATCAGGCAATGAAACCATAGATCGGCCACTTCGCAGATGATCTTTTCGTTCTGCCCGTCCTTGGCCGCCATGACTGTCTCGGTTGCCTCTTCACCCACTTTCTTCAGGATAGCATCCAGGCCCCTGGCGTAGAGCCTGGCAACATAAGACGATTCCGGATCAGCCCCTTTACGGGCTTCCAGCGTTTCAGTCAGACGCTGCAGGATGTCTGAACTCATGGGTAATAAATGTCCTTGGGGTCTTTCAAAACCGGGTCCACCGTCACCCAGGCACCCTCTTTCAGCACCCGGTAGAAGCAGGACTGCCTACCCGTATGACAGGCGATTCCTCCCTGCTGTTCCACTTTCAGGACAATGACATCTTCGTCGCAATCCAGGCGGACTTCACTCACCTTCTGCGTATGGCCGGACTCTTCGCCCTTATGCCAAAGCCGGTTGCGCGAACGCGACCAGTATACCGCCTCTCCCTTTTCCACCGTAAGCGCAAGCGCCTCCCGGTTCATCCAGGCTAACATGAGTATGCGTCCGCTTGTGGCATCCTGTGCAATGGCTGGTACCAACCCGTCTCCATCCCAGCGCACTGCATCGAGCCAGGTACTCACAGCCGGACCTCCACACCATGCTGCTTCATGTAGCGTTTGGCTTCACCCACGGTAAATTCGCCAAAGTGAAAAATGCTTGCCGCGAGCACGGCGTCCGCATGACCTTGCTGGACGCCATCAACCAGATGCTGAAGATTGCCTACCCCTCCGCTGGCAATTATGGGGATATCGACCGCATCGGAAATCCGGCGCGTCAGTTCGAGATCAAACCCGCTCTTGGTTCCGTCCCGGTCCATCGACGTAAGGAGCAGTTCTCCGGCCCCCGAGCGCTCCATCTTCTTTGCCCACTCCACCGCATCCAGTCCGGTGGGCTTGCGTCCGCCGTGCGTATAGACCTCCCAGTGCTCGCCCACACGTTTGGCGTCAATCGCCACCACGATACATTGGGCACCGAAATAATCCGTGGCGTCCACGACAAGCTGCGGATTGAGGACTGCCGCGGTATTGATGCCGACCTTGTCTGCACCGGCATTCAGCAGCCGCCGCACGTCCCCGACCTTGCGCACACCGCCCCCAATGGTCAGGGGAATGAACACCTGGGAAGCCACTTCTTCAATGATGTGCAGAATCAGATCGCGATCATCGGAGCTGGCCGTGATATCCAGGAAGGTCAGTTCATCCGCGCCAGCGTCGTTATAGCGGCGTGAGATTTCGACTGGATCACCGGCATCTTGCAGTTCGACAAAATTGACGCCCTTAACGACACGCCCGGCAGTCACGTCTAGACACGGAATGATGCGTTTTGCCAGCACGCTATTTGCCGTACACGCGGCCGGCCAGTTCATCCGCCAATTTCTGCGCCTGGGTAAAATCCAGCGTACCCTGATAGATCGCCCGGCCGGTAATAGCGCCCATAATGCCTTCCCCAGCCACTGCACATAAGTTACGCACGTCATCCAGATTGGTCACGCCGCCGCTGGCAATCACCGGGATATGCAGCGCGCGTGCCAGGCGCACCGTCGCCTCAACATTCACGCCGTTCAGCATGCCATCCCGGCCTATGTCCGTATAGATGACCGCTTCCACCCCGTAATCCTCAAAGCGTTTGGCCAGGTCAACCACATCATGCCCAGTC